>JAEUUY010000020.1 GCA_016787225.1 Chitinophagales bacterium | reverse complement strand
CTCTATAGCCATCCTTTTTCTTTGCAATTTCGTCAAATATTTCTGACATTTGTTCTTGTGTAAAGTTCATTTTTTCTGTGCTTTTTTATTTCAACACAAAAATCAGATTTTTGGACTTTACACACTTTTTTGAACAGTATCAATTTAAAATACCTTAATTATTTTGGAATCCTAATTTGTCTTATACATTTTGTCTTATCTATCTATCGACCTAATAAACCGACTTTAGCTGATATATTAGCTGGGACTAGACTTGTCAAGATAAATGATTATGAAATAGAGCATATAGGCAAGGAGTAAAAAAGAAAGTTAATTAGCCTTCATTAGACTTACCTCGCCCCATAATTCAGCTTCCTGATCTCTTTTAAGAATTCGGATGCAAAAATAAAATCATTGAGTTTTTCATTATCGGTATGCAGGATTTCTTTGTTGGAGCCTTCCCAGTTTTTTTCACCATCATAAAGAAATAGAATCTTGTCGCCGATACCTATGACGGAGTTCATATCGTGTGTATTGATTACCGTAGTGATATTGTATTCTCTGGTGATTTCCTGAATGAGTTCATCTATGACCAAGGCTGTTTGAGGATCTAGACCAGAATTGGGTTCATCACAGAAGAGATATTTTGGGTTTAAAACCATAGCCCTAGCCAGTGCTACACGCTTCATCATACCTCCCGAAAGCTCGGAAGGAAACTTATGATTTGAATTTATAAGACTCACCCTTTGAAGGCAAAAATTGACACGGTCTCTTTTTTCAGCAGTGGACATCTCTGTAAACATATCTAGTGGGAAACGCACGTTTTCTTCTACGGTCATGGAATCAAAGAGAGCATTTTTCTGAAATAACATACCCATTTCTTTACGAATACTAGATTTTTCTTTTAGACCCATAGGTACTATGTTTCTATTATCGAGCAACATAGAACCCACCTCTGGTACGACCAATCCTACGATACAATTCATAAAAACGGTCTTGCCCGAGCCACTTTTACCTATAACCATATTGCATTGACCCGAGTGAAAATCTGCAGTTATCCCCTTTAATACATGCTGTGCACCAAAGGATTTATGGATATTTTGAGCTTGTATCATGATTATTAAAGAAATAGAAAAGCTACGACGAAATTTGCGATAACGACCGCTATAGAACTATACACAACAGCATCCGTGCTAGCTTTGCCTAATTGTAAAGCACCACCTTTAACGTAAAATCCTTTATAACATGCAATGGAGGTTATGATAAACGGAAACACATAGGATTTAATGAACATGAGCCGCACATATTGTGGCTGAAAGTCATCTTGTAAGCCATATTTATATTCTTCCCAAGTATAATATCCGCCTAATTCACCTGCTAGTGCTCCTCCTATAGTTCCTAAAAGCATTGCTGTAACAATTAAAGAAGGTACAATTAATAGTGATCCTAAGATTTTAGGTGCTATTAAAAATGAGTGGGTATTAACTCCCATAATATCCATGGCATCTATCTGTTCGGTGATTCGCATTGTTCCCAGTTCTGTGGCGATATTAGATCCTATTTTTCCTGCCAGAAGCAGTGCAGAGATAGTAGGCGCTAATTCGAGAAACATGCTATCGCGAGTCATACTACCCATCCACCACATAGGAATAAAACCAAAAGTGAGCAATTTATTACTAAACTGAACAGCAGTAACACCTCCAATAAAGAGCCCGACAATGGCTATGATCCAAAAAGAACCCACCCCGATGTCATACATTTGTCGTAGTGTTTCTCGCCAGTACATGGAAAACTTTTGTGGCTTGGCAAAAATAGAGCCCAACATACCTATGTATTTACCAAAACCTGCTAATGCATCTAAAAATAACATATATAATGACTCTATGACGATTACGAACTCATTGGGTTCAAAAAAAAAGGCAAGTTACTCATATCGCACCGCTACAACCATCTACCCTTGCTATATTCCTATCCTGGGGGATTCGACAGGAGCTGGTCGTATAAGACTTGCCCGTGCAAAAATAAGAAATTAAACTATTCCTTATTAGTTAATTTATTTCTCAATTTTAAATTTATGACTCTCTGTTCTACCTTCGCTATTGGTCACTTCCAGAATATAGATACCTGCAGGATAATCTTCTATATGCAATTGATGATAATATTTTTCTTGATTCTCTGAAAAAATCATTCGACCTTGCATATCTATCAAGCGATAGCTAGTCTTTTTATCGGACTTTACTGTTAACTCATTGGAAGCAGGGTTTGGATAAATTTGAACTGATGCGCTAGAAGCATTTGTTATCGAATTCGACCCATTGACCGTAATCGTTATTTTTAATATGGCCTGGCATCCCTTACTCGTTTTACCTGTCAAAGTATAAGTTATAGTATTATCAGGCCTTACAGATAAATTTTTGGAAGTAAGCCCACTTTGGATAAACGTATTTGGCGACCAGCTATACTCATCTGCTCCGCTTGCAGTGATTGTGACCGATTCACCTTTATTTATGGTTTTATTGCGTGGATTGGCATCTAATACAGGAAGTGGATTTACAGTGACATCAAACATCTTCGATTCGCAAGTCCCATCAGACTTTTTTGCATAAAACCTATATTGCTTTGATTCATCTGGTGTTATAGTAAAAGTATTGCTATTTGATTTTTTGATATCAGGAGAAGCATCAAAAAAGTATTCAACTGCACCACTTGCAGTTAGTTCTATTTTCTCTCCTTTACATATTTGGTTACCTTTGTCAGAATTTAGTTCTAGGCTGCCATTGCTTGTTACCTGTACGATATTTAACCATAAACCACGTCCGTAGGTAGCTGCGAAGATTTTAGAATTAGCTGAACAGTCAGTATCATAAACTATCTCCATATCTCTCACTGGTGCATTTAAACTCAAACCATCACTATACATTATCCAATTCGTCATGGTAGAATCTTTAAAATAAACTCCTGCTTCTGTTCCCACATAGAGACCCTCAGAGGCATTTTTATCTAATGCGATACAATTGATAGCTATATTAGGAAGATTTCCAGAAATATTTGTCCAAGTAGCACCTAAATCTCTTGATCTAAAAATTCGATTTCCTTTAGCTACGTATAATGTATTGACATCATAATAACTCGTTTCGATATCAGTTATTTCTCCACTTACGGAAGGTGAATTCATGCCTGTAAAAGTAGGATTAGAAGCGAGAATATTGGTAGAATAACGCAAGACTCCATCTTTCCAACCACAAAAGACATAATTATTATTGACATTAGAAAATCTCAAGGCAGAACCCTCAGCAGCAGCAGTAGTGGTAATGCGAGTAAAACTAGGATTTCCAGTGCCTGTGGCATTTCTAGATATCCATACATTGCGGTAAATAGCTACTAATATATTATCAACCCTAGGGTGCAAATGATAAGGGGTCACCCAAGGACCAGGTCGTTCATTGATTGATGAAACAATATTATTCCAAGCACCACCGCTATTAGTAGATCGATTCATATCGCCATATTGAATACATCCAAACATGATATCCGTATTGAAATTGCTTATTTCACATTGCATACCATCACCACCGAGTTCTGCTGTCCAGTCCGATTTATTCGTACCAGCACTCGTACCATTATCCTGTGCCCCTGTAATAAATTTTGTCAAAGAAGCCTGACTTACACCCAAGTTATAAAATTGAGAAATAGCCAAACCACTATTTCTATTATTGATAACTGGAAAAAAAGGATCATTGGTACCTGAGGTAGGTAATTTTTCATCTGCAGAATAGTCGATGCCACCATCACTTCCAATCCAAAGCTCACCATTTATAGGATTTCTGCCTAGATAGTGAATATCTGCATGCACCCAAGGAATCGTAGCGCTAAAAGACCAAAAAGCCTTACATCTAAACGTTTTTCCACCATCTACCGATCTAAACACATTGATACCTCCTACATATAATACATTCGAGTCATTTGGACTTGATTCTATCGCTAAGTCATACTCTCCTTGACCTGAGGTCCCGCTCCCATTTTGAGCAAAGCTCAAGGGATTAAATGTAGTTCCATTTAATTGAAGGGTAAAATTGGCGCCTTTATTTGATGATTTATAAAGACCTTCCATACCTCTATTGCTATTGACAGCTATTACATACACAATATCTGGCTTTGCTTTCGTTACAGCTATAGCCATACGACGTTTTGAAGCTGAGCTAAATCCAGCTGATATTTGGGTCCATGTGTTACCACCGTTAATACTTCTATAAAAGTTACCATTGGCAGCAGCATAGACGAAATTAGTGTCTTCTGGATGATAAACTACATCTTTGAAATCTAGTATTTGCGATGTTCTAGTCCAAGATTGCCCTTTGTCATAGGATTTAAAAATTCCATTATCTGTAGCAGCTATTATTACATTGTTATCTTGTGCATTTACAAGCAATCTATTGACAACCTGATTGCCCATACCCGTATTAGACGGAGTAAAATTTATACCCCCATCTAACGAGACATAAACACCATATCCAGGAGCGTCGTTGGCATCTCTATCACCTGTACCTACAAGGATGATAGGAGTTGAATTTCCTTCAGGAATCACTGCTATGGCCGACACACCGAATCTTGGTAAATCATCTGTATTACTCTTAGTCCAACTTTGTGCTTTATCTTTGGTATACCAGAATCCACCTGCTGGTGCTCCACAATATATAATACTGGGGTCATTGGGATGAAAGGCTATAACATTGACCCGCCCTACTCCACGCTGCATACTAGCCGGTGCAGGATTGTTAAAAGGACCTAGTGAAGTCCATTTAGGATTACCCGATCTAGGGGTTAATGCATTGGTCTTATAATTAGCTAATTCCTTTAATAAAAAATCTGCTGGTCTAAAACTACCATCTTCATTAATTTCTCGTTTTGCATTTTCTGCCCATCGTTCGAATTGTTTAAAGCCCGTACCTTTTTCTTTTGGTTTATTGGAGAAATACAAATCAAAAGCACGTTTAGTTTTGTAGAAATTAATGTTTCGATCAAACATCATTTCCATCCAGTATGGATAATCAACCGTATCTTTAGCAGTTTGAGAGATTAGATTTAATGAGTATAGTGCAATGCAGAATACAGTTAAGATTTTTTTCATTTATTTATACGATTACTTTATAATTTCAATTTTATTTACTTTTTTTCTGCCACTCTTGTTCTCTAAGGAAAGGAAATAATAACCAGAAGAAATATCCGTTACATCTATTTTATGGTTGTTATCAAACGATTCAAATTCCCTTATCAAGGATCCATTTATAGAATAAATGCTTACCTTAGTTTGCTCAGTAGATTCGATATTGATTTCATTGCTAGCTGGATTAGGGTAGATTAGTATATTCGCTAGTATATTTCCAGCAATGCTACTTGGATTCGGATTTTGAAGTACATACACGATAGACATTCCCTTAGCTGTGCAACCCGCTGTGTTAGTAACCAATACAGAATAAACGATATCTGAGTCAGGCTTCACTAGAATGGTACTCGAAAGGTTGCTACCACTAATTATATATTTATTTGGTGTCCATTGATAACTAGAACCCCCGCTAGCTATAATCTGAAAGGAATCGCCTCTTTTTATTGTATTAATAGCTGGAGCAATACTAACAGCAGGAGAAGGATTGACATCGATAATCAATGAGTCTCTACCTTGGCAACCAAACGAATTGGAACCTATTATGAAATATTTAGTCGTGACAGCTGGAAAAACTATAAACGAATCTAATTTAGGCTTTGTAAAATTATAAATTGGTGATATTATATAGCTTGCAGCTCCACTAGCCTTTATAGAAACCTTCTCACCCGGACATATGGCATTGCTTCTATCCTTGGTAGCCGTTACTACTGGCAAAGGTCTTACATTCAGTGGAATAACTAACGAATCTTTACAACCAGAGTTTTCTCCCACGACCTTTACGGAGGTAGATGTATTGGTAGAAATTCGCACTGCCGTACCAAATTCATCACTCACCATATTGGCTGGTGACCATTTATAATTATTGGCTCCTGATACTGAAAGATTGAACGATGAGCCTAAACAAGCTTCTGTGTTTCCAGTTACATTGAGATTTACAGCTACAGTACCTACTATTATAGACTTATTCGTAACCGAGGAACAGGGTCCTGTAATACCAGTAACATTATAAATTATACTATTCGTAGGTGTAGAAACTACATTTGCACCAATAGTTGTATTGAGGTAAGTGGCAGGAGACCATTTGAAAGTATCCGCACCAGATGCTGAGAGATTGACACTTGCACCACCACAGACTACACCAGGACCTGTAACGCTTACAACAGGTTTTGGTATCATGGTAAACTGTATGGAATCTCTAGAAGTTGCACAATAATTGGTATCTGTGGTTCGCAGAAAATACTTGGTATTCGAAGTAGGCTTGAATTTAAAACTGTTAGTACCAAGACTGGTTAATCCGGTAGTTGGTGTCCAAACCAAGCTAGGAACTCCATTGGTTTCATTAACTATGGCACTATCGCCGATACACATAACTTGATTAAATGACTTAGATAGCATAAAACCGGGGATCGTTTTAACCAAAATTGGCATACTAAACTTTACATCGCAAAAGCCAGATTTTACTAGTCGAATATTATAAATATTTGTGGAACTTATTTTTATACGCTTATTCGTAGGTGAGAGATTTGTTATTCCGGTGGCAGGAGTCCAATATGCCGTATCAATATTTGAAAAACTAATTGTTGTAGAATCTCCATTACAGAAGCTGGTGGCACCTGTCATTGTATAGGTTGGACTTGATTTCATTTTGACATTTACATAGGTAGTGTCGAAGCAAGCTCCATTCACATCACCGATGATCATATAATTCGTTTGTACAGTTGGATACAAATAGGCAAAGGAATCATTAAATTTAGTCATACTCGTAGTAGGAGTATAATTATAATTTTGCATTCCCCCGAGGCTAACTAAAACTGTATCGCCAGGACACACTGTAGTATCATTAGTCGTTTTGAGTGTTAATGTACCTTTTGTATTTATACTTATTACATTATTCTTAGTTATGGAGCAAAATCCACCAAATGGTTTTGAGGCTTTTAAACTTATAGAATAATTGCCAGTGGCATTAAATATTATTATTGGGTTTGGAGAATTGCTATTGGTACCCCCAGAATAAGAAAATGTAGCTGGAGTAATGGTCCATTCATATGTGGTAGGTGCACCGTTATTAATAATAGTAGAGGTTGTATTCGTAATATTAACAGGTAAAGAAACACATGATGAAGCTGGAATTGTAAAATTAGGGTTAGGCTGGGTTTCTGTAATTCTTAAGTCACCTTTCCATAAACCTCTACCGTAGGTAGCTGCATATATAACAGATCGGTCGGTGCATACGGTATCATAGACAATTTCCAAATCTCTAATTTCAGAACCTACCGCCATGCCATTATTATAAAACACCCAATTTGTCATAAAAGAGTCTTTGTAATACACTCCACCATCAGTACCTACATAGAGTCCTTCTGGTGAATTTTTATCTAATACTATGGAATGCATAGGAATGTCTGGAAGATTTGATGTAATATTTGTCCAGCTAGTTCCTCTATTAGTAGACTTATAAACGCGATTTCCTGATGTGCAATAAACTACATTTTGATTATTAAAACTAGTTTCAATATCACTTATTCTATTTCCTCCGTTAGGATTGGTCATGGTGGAAACGGTAATTGGATTTGCCAGTATATTAGCTTGTCTGAACAAACCATTTTCCCAACCAAGAAATACTAATGAATCATTTACGTTAGAAAAACGAATAGCGGATCCATCATTAGTTTCACCAGTAGTAATATTTGAAAAAGCAGGTGTTGCGCCTGAAACTATATCAAAGCTAACCCTTGCATCCTTGTAAAGTACGACCATGATATCATTTCTTCTTGGGTGCAAATGACAAGGAGCAGCCCATGGGCCTGGTGCACCTGGCACTGTAATATCTGTGAATGTTGCTCCATTATTAGTAGATCTTTGTAAGTCTCCATATTGTACATTTCCGAACAGCACGGTAGTGTCAAAATTAGAAATTTCACAGTGCATCCCATCACCGCCTACTCTAGCTATCCAATTAGTAGGTGTGCTACCTACTTTAGTCCCATCATCTTGGAAACCTGAGATAAAGCGAGTCTTAGAACGTTGCGATACTCCTAAGTTATATATTTGACCAATGGTTAAACCATTATTTCTTGAAGTATAAGTGGTACCATTATTGGTTGTAAAATCTACACCACCATCACTTCCTACCCATATCTCATTATTTAATGGGTTTCGACCTAAAAAGTGAATATCTGCATGAACATAATCGGTGCCTCCTTGACTTTTCCATGAAGCACTAGGAGTCCACGAAGTACCTCCATTTACAGATTTGAAGATATTGATCCCACCTACCAATACGAAATTCGAATCAGAAGGGCTACTAACAATAGATAAATCATACCAACCCTGACCTCTTGTATCGGTTCCGTTTATTTCTCCACCTAAAATATTAAAAGTTGCCCCATTTATTCTTTGAGAAAAACTTGCACCTTTGTTTGAAGATTTATAAAAAGCCTCTAAAACATGTGTGCCTGCACTACTGGCTACTAGATATACAATATTAGGATTCGCATCGGTTACTGCTATTTCTATTCTATTTTTATTGACAGCATTCAAGCCAGAGGTTATAAGAGACCAAGTGACTCCTGCATCTACTGAGCGATAAAAATCAGCATAGGGACCCCACATTCCAAATCGAGTAGCATATAA
Source organism: Chitinophagales bacterium (assembly GCA_016787225.1). Classification (NCBI taxonomy): domain Bacteria; kingdom Pseudomonadati; phylum Bacteroidota; class Chitinophagia; order Chitinophagales; species Chitinophagales bacterium. Next base: position 75,663 of record JAEUUY010000020.1, on the reverse strand, counting down.
TGTCATAGTATCTCCAGGACAATATTTGATATCTTTGAAATTATTGGTTCCAGCAGATGCCCTTTTGGTCCAGTTCAAACCTTTGTTATATGAAACATAAATTCCATCATCAACTGCTGCATATATAGTACTATTCTTTTCAGGATTGACTGCAAAACGGGAGACTACTTTATTACCGATACCAGTATTCGAATTTGTAAATGATTGACCACCATTGGTAGATCTCCATACTCCAATTCCATTGGCTACATTTGCATTTTTGTCACCAGTACCAATAAGTATTACAGAATCACCAGCTCCTGGAATATAGGCTATATCAGATATCCCTAGAGAAGTCATGGTGAGGTTATCGTTACTTGCAGTCCAATTTGCACCTTTATCTGTTGTGTACCAAAATCCGCCTTGAGGCGCTCCTGCATAAATTATGTTGGGATTGGTATTATGAAATGCAATGGCATTTACTCGACCTACTCCAGCGTGCGGGAAAGAGCTTGGATTATAGGTCAAAGTCGCATTGAAGGAAGGACCCATGCTTGTCCAAGCGCCAGTGGCTGAGCGAGGGGTCAAGTTATTTCTAAAATATTTTTTCATTTCCTGAAAAGTTCTATCAGGAGCAGGAAATGTGCCATCAGCGTTCACTTTAGTTTTCCAATTATGATACCAACGCTCGAATTGCTTATAGCCAGTACCTTTCACCTTTGGTTTATTGGAAAAGTAAAGATCATACGCGCGTTTTGTTTTGTTGATATTAATCGAATTATTGAACATCATAGACTGCCAATAAGGATTGTCGATAGTATCCTGTGTCGTTTGTGCTTTAGATATACTAATCCCAAGTATAAAGACTAAAAACAGTAGATTTTTTTTCATGGGTATATAATTTTTATTTTGAAGTAATTCACTGAAGTTCATTTTGATTAGTTAAACAATTTACATGCCTTAAATTGAACATATCATTTAAGTCTATTTCAATATTTCAATTTTAAATATTTTTCTAAGTCCATTTTTAGTCTCCAACATAACCGTATACAATGCATTCGATAAATGTTCCACTGAAATTTGCGTATTTTTATCCTTTATTTCTTTCATCATAACTTGTGTTCCTATACTATTAAACAAGTAAAAGTTTAATTTTTCTTCAGTCTCAATAGTTAAATAATTGCTAGCTGGGTTAGGATAAACTAGTACCTGTCCATATTTATCACTTACGATTCCACTCGGTGGATTGGGATCCTGTTTGACATAAACTAAGACCAAACCTTTTGTTTTGCATCCATTGGCGGAGGCTACATCAACTGTGTAAACTATATCACTATCTGGTTTTATACTAATGGACGAGGTTAAGTTGCTTCCTATAATATATCTATTCGGTAACCATGTATAGCTATCTCCTCCTGTAGCTGACAAATTGAGATTTTGACCTCTAGCTATAGTTGTATCTTTCGGATTTATAATAAGGGATGGTTTGGGATTTACAGAAATCAACAAAGAGTCTTTGCTTTCACAACCATATTGATTAGATCCTCTTACAATATACTTGGTAGTTACCTTGGGATTTACTTTAAAAGAACTATTGGTTGGCTTAGAAAAGTTATACAGTGGCGCTATAATATATTGATTGGCACCTGTTAGGTTAAAAACAATAGACTCTCCTTCACAGATTGGCGAAAAGTTTTTATCAACAATTTTGACATCAGGAATAGGCCTTATTTTTATAGGAATAAGAATGGAATCACTACAATTCCCTGCTCTACCTATTAATTGTAAAGTAATGTCACTGTTAGTATTCACCCGAACAGAATCTCCAAATTCATCTGTGACCAAGTGACCAGGACGCCATTGAAATGAGTCAGCTCCTTTTACAAATAATTCTATATTCCCACTTCCTAAACAAGCCTCAGTACGACCAGAATATTCCAGTTTTAAAGCAGTCGCGGATACATTGATTGTTTTCTGTGCGGAATTATTGCATTTGCCATTAGAACCTGTAACCAAGTATGTAATGCTTGACATTGGCTGACATTCTACGGTATCCTTATTTGCTGCGCTAAGAAATGTGGAAGGAGACCATGAATAACTAACTCCTCCTGAAGCTATTAATTTAAACTTAGAACCTCCACAAGCTATTGATGGACCAGAAACGGAAATTACAGGCTTGGCTAATACATTAATTTGTATAGAATCTTTACTAGCAGGGCAAAAGTTTGTATCGGAAGTGGTAATAATATATTTTGTAGAATTATTTGGTTTGAACTCATAGGAGTTTAAACCAGAAGTAATTACATTAGAATTAGGTGTCCATATTCTTGAAGGGATAGAACCATTGACAGTCACAGCTAAGCTATCTCCTATGCAAACTTCTTGCGTTCCTGTTTTAGATAGTCCAAAATTAGCATAGTTTAAAACAGTAACTGGTACGGTTACCTTTTCGTCACAAAAGCCTGTTTTAACTAGACGCACCTGATAGTTTGCACTAGTATTAGCTTTAACTTTGTGTTGGCTTTGAGTAATAGCTACTACTCCTGATTGTGGAGTCCATATTGCCGAATCTACATTTGAGAAACTGATTGTAGTGGAATCTCCCTGGCAATATTTCAATGAACCCGTTTGGGAAGAGATAACCTTGGTCTTAACCGTCAGATTAAAATAACTGGTATCAGGACATGCGCCATTATTAAAGCCTACTATAGTATAATTTGTTGAAGCATTTGTATTAATGTAGGCAAAGGAATCATTAAATTGATGAACGAGGAAACTAGGATTAAAGGTAAATGTCTCCATGCCTCCTAGACGAACGTATGCACTATCCCCAAGACAAATAGAAGTATCTGTAGCTGTTTTTAATATTACTTTTCCAGATTTTCCAATGGAAATTATCGAATCTTTCTTCACAGTGCAGAAACCTCCAAAAGGTTTGGTTACCTTAAGTGAAATGCTGTATTTAGCGGCTTGATTAAATACAATTTTCGGGTGAATAGAGGTATCTGAAGTTCCATTAGTGTAAGTAAAACTGGAAGGAGTTATCGTCCATTTGTATCTATTAGGTGCTCCATTGTTGGTCACGCTGGTTACTGAGCTTGTTATTTGTACAGTATCTTTTGAGCAGGCAGTAGAGACGATGGTAAAGTCAGGATTGGGTTGTGTTTCTGAAACTCTTAGATCACCTTTCCATAATCCTCTGCCGTAGGTACCTGCAAATATTACTGAATTGGATGAGCAAATCGTATCGTAAACAATCTCCAAGTCACGAATCTCTGAATTAAGAGGAAGACCTGTATTGTATAAAATCCAGTTAGCCATTAAGGAATCTTTGTAGTAAACTCCAGCATCAGTGCCAACGTACAAGCCCTCAGGAGAGTTCTTATCCAAAACAATGGAGAACATAGGGATATTAGGAAGGTTAGCTGAAATATTCGTCCAAGTAGCACCTTTGTTGGTCGATCTATAAATTCTATTTCCACAAGCGGCATATACTACATTTTCATTATTAAAACTGGTTTCTATATCTCGAATAGAACTATTTTCTGGTCTAGACATAGAATCGACCGTAATGGGATTTGCTAGAATATTGGCTACTCGGAAATTTCCATTGGTCCAGCCCATAAAAACGAGGGAGTCATTGACATTTGAAAAGCGAATAGCATTCCCTGTACCAGTAACACCGGTGGTAAAATTAGCAAAGGTAGGATTGGCTGCTGATACGATATTTTTACTAATAATAGCTTGCGTGTAAAGTATCACCATAATGTCATTTAATCTCGGGTGCAAATGACATGGTGCAGCCCAAGGACCAGGACCACCTGGAATAGAACCTGCTAAACCCTGCCAACTCGCTCCATTATTTTTTGTTCGGCGCAAACTACCATATTGCACATTTCCAAACATGACCGTTGTATCAAAATTACTTATTTCACATTGCATACCGTCCCCACCAAATGAAGCTGTCTGCCAGCTAGCACTATCTGAGCCCCAGCTCGTACCATTGTCTTGAGCACCTGTAATAAATTTAGTTTTGGAAAGTTGTGAAACCCCAAAATTGTAAAACTGAGATATGGCAAGACCTTTATTGCGAATAGTCCAACTAGTACCATTATTCGCTGTGGTATAGACTCCGCCATCATTTCCACTATACAATTCATTATTTAGTGGATTTCTGGCTAGATAATGTACATCTGCATGCACAAAAGGTGCACCACCTCCAAACCAGTGAGAAATGGCCGACCAAGAAGTACCACCGTTATTGGTTCTAAACTGAATGACTCCTCCTACGACGACCATATTGGAATCTTGGTCATTTCCAGTAATAGCTAAATCATACCAGCCTTGACCACCCGAAGCAGAGCCGTTTGTATTGCTTCCCAGAATATTAAAGGTATCTCCTATCCTGGCTGTAAAACTAAGTCCCTTGTTTGACGACTTATAAAATGATTCGAGCCCATTCGTACTTGATTTACTAGCTACTACATACACAATGTTTGGGTTCGCTGCAGTGACTCCAATAGCCAATCTATTTCTACCTGTCGCTGTCATCCCAGTGGAAATAGATGTCCATGTATTTCCCGCATCCACTGAACGATAGAATACACCATTTTGTGTCGCATAAAGTGTCATAGTGTCTCCAGGACAGTATTTAATATCCTTAAAATTTCCAGCACTAGATCGTTGTATCCAATTTGCGCCTTGATTATAACTCACATAAATACCATTATCGACAGCAGCAAATATTGTATTTTTATTTAGTGGGTTTTGAGCGAACATTCCCACTATGCGATTACCTATACCCGTATTGGATGAAACAAAGGTAACTCCACCATCGGTAGATTTCATAACCCCTTGACCTGGAGCATCACTCGCATCTCGGTCTCCTGTTCCGATCAATATCACAGAGTCAGAAGAGGAATTTTGTATATAGGCAATAGCAGAAACTCCCAATGTAGGTAAGTTGTCTGTAGTGGATGTCCAGTTAGCGCCTTTATCGTAAGTACGCCAAAAACCTCCCTGAGGAGCACCTGCGTAAATAATGTTTTCATTTGTAGGGTGAAATCCTATCGCATTGACTCTACCTACTCCTACAAATTCTCCTACTAAAAATGGATCATCAAATGGACCTAAATTTTTCCAAGCTCCTGTTCCTGAACGTGGAGTCAAATTATTTCTTCTAAACTTCCTAATTTCTTGTATCGTGTGATCTGGAGCAGGAAAACTACCATCGCTATTGACTTTCATAGACCAGTGATGATACCAGCGTTCGAACTGTTTATAACTCGTACCTTTGACCTTGGCTTTATTTGAAAAATAAAGATCATATGCGCGTTTTGTTTTATTAATGTTGATGGTTCTATCAGACATCATCGCTATCCAATAAGGATTATCGATAGTGTCTTGAATAGACTGTGCTCTAAGGCTTAAGCTTATCCCGATTAGGATAATTACAATTAGTTTTTTCATTTGTAAATGTAAACTACAAATTTAATGAAAATCCAATTAAATTATTGTTTTTAAAGTTTTAAAAAAAGTAAAGAGAATTTAAGTTAGTTTTAGCATAAATTCCAACTGTTTTACTCTACAAAGAATAGTTACATTTTATTTGGCAAAGGTACCCCGAGTATAGTAAGCGATTTAGCGAGTATCTCGCTTGTCAAAAATGTCAAAAACATTCTAAATCGTCGCGATTCTTCATTTTCTTCCTTTAATATAGGTAGTTGTGTATAGAAACGATTGTAAATTTTAGCTAATTGAAGTGTAAATAATGCCAATTCGGCAGGATCTAAAGCTTCAGCACATCGTTTAAGTGTAGGTTTATATGTGGATAAATGTAATAATAAATCTTCCTCTTCTTTATGTAAATCAAAATCTATAACTTGAGAAAATTTATCATCCCATTTGGCTAATAAGGCCTTGGTTCTGACATAGGTGTACTGAATGAATGAACCTGTGTCTCCATTGAGATCAACGGCTTCTTTGGGGTCAAAAATTATATTCTTTGTGGCAGTAACTTTTAAAAGCGCAAATTTTAGAGCTCCTAGGCCCACGCTTTCTGCTATTTCGTCTATTTCATTCACCGTCAAAGTCTCCGCTTTACCACTATCTAGTGTCTGTGTTCTGGCTTCATCGACCACAGCATCTACGATTAAATCGGCATCCGCTGGAGTGCCTTCTCTAGACTTGAATTTAGAACCATCTTTACCTAATACCATACCATAAGATAGATGATAAATATCTTTGGAGAAATCCTCCTTCATGGCCTCCATGATATATTTCAAGACTTTGAAGTGGTAATTTTGCTCATCACCTACGACATAAATCATCTTGTCCATATGATAGTCGTCAAAACGCTGTTTGACCAAGGCCATATCTTGGGTAATGTAAAGAGAAGTACCATTGGAACGCTGAAGGAATTTCTTATCCAAACCTTTGTCAGTCAAATCGATGTAAATAGCTCCAGTCTCATCTTTTTGGAACACGCCACTCTGATATCCAATTTCTACTATAGCTTTACCCTTCTTGTATTCACGGCTTTCGTAATAGTCTTTTTCACTATCTATACCCAGTCTAGCGTAAGTTTGTCGTACACCACTATAGAACCAGTTGTTCATTTTATTCCATAATTCTATAGTAGCTTGGTCTCCAGCTTCCCATTTGAGCAATAAATCATTGGCTTTTTGAAAAATGGCTGTTTGAGCCTCTGCTTCCTCTTTCTTCATCCCTTGTTCTATGAGTGGCTTTGCCTGCAAACTGCACTCCTGACTAAATAGTATATAAAAATTACCAACAAAAAAATCCCCTTTCATATTTTCAGATTCTGGCGTGGTGTTATTGCCATATTCTAGGTAACCAATCATACTTTTACATATAGCTATTCCTCTGTCGTTGAATATATTGACTTTATGAACATCGTGACCTACTTCTTTTAAAATACCAGCAACCGAATAACCAAGAAACATATTTCTCAAATGACCAATATGGATAGGCTTATTTGTATTGGGTCCACAATACTCCAATACTATCTTTTGGGTATCGGAAATTTTAACAGTCAAATCTGAGGCATCTGACACAACCATTTGAAACGCTTGCTTGGATAAATGAAGATTTAAAAATCCCTTAATGACTTCAAAATTGTCAACCCATTCTGTAGTTTTTAGATGCTCACCCAATAAACCTGCCAAGCTATCTGGATTTAGCTTTACCAGTTTAGCTAGAGGGAATACCATCAAAGTCAAGTTCCCGTTGTGATCTTTATTCGTCGATTGGAATACAAAATCCGAGGGAAGCACATCTGGAAAATTTGTCTTGAAATAGCTAGACAAGGACTGTTTTAGTAAACTGATGAATGGTTCCATTGAGTAGGGTAGTTGGTGGAGTTAATTTGTAATATGTAAAAAAATAGAACGCAGACTGATTTCAGAATTCTATTCCTTTTCGGGAGTGTCTTCGATGGGTGATTCAACCATTTGTTGATCTACTAATGGAGCTTCTTCAATAGGTTTCGCCTCATCATTCGACCTTGAGTTGTCTGCTGATTCAGGACTTACCTTGTCTGCTTTTGATTTATCTTGTTTTTTTGTCTCAGTGGTTTCTCTATCCTTAGGAGTCGACTTCTTATTCAACTTATTCAAAGTCTTTTGGATATCGGCTATTTTCTCTTCTTTAGAAGCAATTCTGTCCTTCAAAACATTGATTTTAGCTTCACGAAGTTGTAATTCTAATTTATTATTGACGTGATCCAGTTTCTTGGTATTGAATTCTAAATCTTTTACATCTATACTCAAGGACTTCTGCATTCTCTCCAATGCCTGTGTCAATCCATCAATTCTAGAATTATTGACTCCACCGAGCACCTCTTCTCTTCTCACTTTGATTCTATCATAGCGTGCTTGAATATCATCAAATAAAATATTTTTAATATCACGTTTGATATCCTCTCCACGAAGTTTTGTCTGCAGAGCCTTTAACTCATCCATTATAGTGTTAAACCGAACACCTTGTTCTTCTAATCTCGCATCAATACCTGCTAAAACTTCCGTAAACTCCGCTCGAATTTTTTCAGAAGCAGCATCTTTTTCTTTTAGTAATGATTCTTTTAATTTTTTCAAATGATCAAAGACGCCATTAATTTCTTCCTTAAAGTAAGTGAGTTTTTCCTGGCTGATTTCTCTTTCTTTCTTGTATTCCAGTACTTTTTCCCAGAACTCCTTAGCTTCATCGAAAAGATCTGAGCTAAAGCCTTTCAATTCAGCAGCTTTGATTTTAATATCTTCCAATTGGGCATTGAATTGTTCAAAAAGTTTAGCATTCAAAAGCAAATAAGACCATTCATTTTGCAACTGACGAATAGCTCCGCTCTTGCCTTCTATCTTGATATTGTCCGGTAAAAGAGATTCTTCGGTAAAACTTCTATTCTCCAAAGTTGTATTTTCTGGAAAGCTAGGTTCTTCTCCGTTGCTAAATTTCTTAATAAAATCTTCGATTTCGTCATCCTTCATAGTTGCCGTGAGAAAGTATCTCACTTCGATATTCATGCTGTTTACGTTTAATTCGAGAGCAACTAAAATAGGTTCATCCTTTTGATTGAGTGCCTTGGTAGCAAATCGGTTCTTAGCCATACATGTTGTGTTTTAGATTTAATAATCTGTATACGACAGATTACTAAAAATTGCGTTGAAGAATGGGGTGTGTTTAAATAACTTGATTTTAAAATGGATGGCGAATATACGAAAATAAAGAATAAAGATAAAGGAAACAAACAGCTGAGTTCTTAATTCTATAAAGAAATCAACTAAAGTTTAGAGAATTTACTTGCAATAGATATTGTTCTTTACTTAAGAAATCTACTCCACCACCATCACCCAATTATGCGGGTCAGGAATAAGACCAGATTTTATCCCTTCAATTTCGGCTTTCATCAGTTGGGAGACCTGACGATCCATAAAGTCGAGGTTGTATTGTTTGCCATGATAGACGAAACCCGCTATAGGATTGACTACTGCAGCTGTACCAGCGCCGAACATATCGCGCAAGGTTTTATTCTCGTAGGCTTGCATAAATTCATTTACCGATATTTTTCGTTCTTCCGCTTTGATGCCTTTATCCGCAGCTAGTTTGAGTATAGAATCTCTCGTAACACCGTGAAGTATGGTACCTTCTTCCAAAGATGGAGTAATCAATGTATCCCCTATTTGAAAGAAAATATTCATTGTTCCTATCTCTTGGAAGTATTTATGTTCAAAACCATCCGTCCACAATATTTGATTACAACCCTGCTCCATGGCTTCTTTGACGGGAAGTAAGGTCGCAGAATAATTGCCAGAAAACTTGGCAGCACCTGTTCCACCTGGAAAAGCACGAACATACTTCTCCTGAATCAAGACATTAACTGGCTCTGCATAATATGATCCCACAGGCCCTATAATGACAACAAAGCGGTAATGCTGTCCTATTTTTACGCCAAGAATGGGATCTGTACCGAATAGAAATGGTCGTATATAAAGACTTGTATTCTCTATACCTTTAGGCACCCAGCCTGCATCTATTTTTATCAGCTCTGCTATCGATTGTAAAAATAAATCTTCAGGAACAACTGGCATAGCCAAACGCTCTGCAGATAAGCGAAAACGCTCTGCATTCGCCTCTGGTCTGAAAACAAGAATTTTATCGTCTGGACTTCTTTCCGCTTTCAACCCTTCAAAAATACTCTGTCCATAATGCAAAGCAAAAGTTGCAGGGTGTAAATTTAAATCACCAAAAGGAACGATACGACAATCACGCCATTCACCATCATAATGATCTGCGATAAACATGTGATCGGTAAATGTCTTGCCGAAACCTAAATTCTGAAAATCGGTATTATTCAGATTAGTTTTCGGATTTTTTGTAATTTTGATGTCCCAACTCATGCTTTAAAAATGCTTATCAATCGCGTAAAATTATTTTCTACTATTCAGAGCAAAACGGTAAGTTCGAAACCAATACTTAATTCTGATTCTATTTCATACGAAAATCTAGGTAGTAAATTCGCCAGTATTTGTTGTATTTTGAATTGTACCTCTCCTCTGTCTGAAAGCAAAGATTATAAAACTTTGACAAAGGTCTTTAAAAAACTCATGATGAATATTGAAAACATTTATGTTGTCAATATAAATGGCTCTAATTCAACTAATTTCATCCATTTTATACATGAATTCAATTTTAACAAAATCTTCATATTTGGAGAAGATGCGCTTATGAATAACTTACCTATTCAGCTAAAAAAATTAGTTCCGAGTACTTTCGAAATGCATCAAATTCTAATGGTAGAAAATCTTTATATCTTAACTGAATCTAAGGATGTCGATTTAAAGGCTAAATGTTGGGACGCTATTTCTAATTTTTACAAATCATAATTATGAAAATAGAGAGATATGCCGGAATTGATATAGGTTCTAATGGAGTGAGATTGCTGATTATGAATTTATATATTATCAATAATCAACCTCGATTTGACAAGACTATACTCGTTCGCGCTCCTATTCGATTGGGGTCAGACAGTTTTGTAAAGAATGAAATACAGGAAGATACTTTAGAAATGTTGACCGAAGCTATGAAGTCTTTTAATAGCCTAATGAAATGCTACAAGGTAAAAAAGTACAGAGCCTGTGCTACTTCTGCGCTCAGAGAGGCCAGCAATGCAGAGGATGTTGTAAAAAAAGTCTTTCAAAATAGTGAGATTCAAATAGAGCTCATAGATGGAAAAGAAGAAGCCGAAATCATTTATACGACTCAAATTATCGACTATATCAAAGATGAAAAAGGCTATCTATTCATAGATGTAGGCGGGGGAAGCACAGAGCTTACATACTATTATAAAGGTAAGTCACGCGCTAGTCGTAGTTTTAAAATAGGTACCGTGCGCGCATTAAAAAACCTAGTTGAGTATAAAGAATGGATTGAAATGGAGAACTTTATAAAAGAGCTTAAACTTGCCGAAGATACAGTCGCCGTGGGAACTGGAGGCAATATCAATACTCTATTTAAGAAAAGTCAAAAACCTTTAGGTAAGCCTCTTACTATACGTTATTTAAAGGACATGTATAAAGAACTTAAAATGCTAACTGTCGATGAACGTATTATACAATATAACTATAACCCAGATAGAGCAGATGTTATAGTTCCAGCTTTGGAAATCTATACTACCATAATGAAATCAGCAAAAATCAACGATATTTATGTACCCAAAATAGGGCTAGCAGATGGTATCGTACGCAGTCTATATCAGGAGTAGAGCGAGAATAAGACTTTTCTTACTAACTAAAGATTTATTATTAAATTTGTAGGCTATATAGAATTTATGTCTAAATTATTCAATATCCTTTTCTGTAAGTGCCCCAAATGTGGTAAATCCGATATGTTTAAATATCCATCATACAACATTTTCCATTTTATTGCTATGCATGCGGAGTGTCCTAATTGCAAAGTAAATTTTGAACCTGAGCCTGGATTTTATCTCGGGGCTATGTATGTTTCCTATCTAGTTAATTCTTTTATTTTCTTATTCGTAGCACTAACACTTACTTTTTATTTCGAAATGTCATTGACATTTACTTTGGCTATTATGGGGGTTCTAGCATTGTTGGTTCTTCCATATACCTTGAGAGTTAGTCGCACTATTTGGCTTCTTATTAATTAATTCTATTATAATAAACATGTACAACTTAGTCATTTTCGGTCCTCCCGGCGCTGGTAAAGGCACACAATCAGACAAAATCATAGCGAAATATCAACTTAAGCATATTTCTACGGGTGATATGTTCCGCACGCATATTGCAAATAAAACAGAATTAGGGAGAGAAGTTCAAGGACTTCTCGATAACGGAATTCTGGTTCCAGATGAAATAACTATACGCATGCTTGAAAATGAAATGTCTCAGCATACCGATGTCAAAGGATTTATCCTAGATGGTTTTCCGCGCACAGTACCGCAAGCTGAAGCCTTAGATAAATTTTTAGAATCAAAAGGTCAAAAAGTAAATCTTGTCCTGGAACTTGTGGTCTCTCAGTCTGAAATCGAACAACGTATAGCTGAGAGAGCAAAGGTCAGCGGCAGAGCCGATGATAATGCAGAAAAACTTATTAAAAGAATAGATGAATATTTTACCAAGACTGTCCATGTTCTCCCTTATTATGAGACCCAAGGTAAGGTTTCTAAAGTCAATGGAATTGGTGAGATTGAAGTGATTTTTGGCGATATTACGAAGGCTATAGATAGTAGTTTATAGTCGCAGTTCATTCAGTGCGCAGTCGCAGTAGATAGTTTTTAGTTGTTAGGTATTCAAAATGAAATTGGTCAAATTAACTAGAGATTACAAAGATGAATATTTGGAAATGTTGGAGGGTTGGGGTAAAATTGAAGACTATAAAGAACAATCACCATTCCCCCTTTCATTTGAATTTTCTGATTTTGATGATTTTATAACACAGATTGAAAAACTAGAAAATGACCCAGATGAACATTACGTGCCTAGTAGCACGTATTGTCTGCTAAGTGAAGAAGGAAAATTTGTAGCTATGTCTAATCTAAGACATTTTTTGAATGAAAGATTAAAATTAATGGGAGGTCATATAGGGTATGGGACAAGAGCTGACATGAGGTCAAGAGGGTATGCTACGAAAATTCTCAAATTAACTCTATTAGAAGCTAAAAAATTTAACATTGAAAATGTATTAGTAACCTGCTCTGTTGATAATATGGCATCGAATAGAACCATACAAAAGAATGGCGGGGTATTAAAACAAACAATAGATTGGCAAGGAAGAATGACAAATCATTATTGGATAAAGAATTAAATGTAAAATATAAGTTCAAATTTTTAAGCTATAAAGCAGATACAAGATTGAATCTACTTTTAACTTTTCAATTACTTAAAACTTAAAACTAAAAACTGAAAAGATTGGAAAGTAACTTCATTGATTACGTAAAAATATTTTGTCGCTCAGGAAAGGGCGGTGGCGGTAGTATGCATTTTCGCAGAGAAAAATTTGTACCTCAAGGTGGCCCTGATGGAGGCAATGGCGGTAGAGGCGGACATGTTATCGTGCGAGCAAATCCCCAACTTTGGACTTTACTACATTTAAAATATCGAAAACATGTCCATGCAGAAGATGGAATGAATGGTGCAGGTGGCAACTGCACAGGCTCTGATGGGAAAGATCAAATATTGGAGGTACCGCTGGGTACGGTTTGTAAAAATGCAGAGACAGAAGAAGTCTTGTTTGAAATTACAGAAAAAAATCAGGAGATTATCTTGATGAAAGGCGGTCGTGGTGGCTTGGGGAATACTTTTTTTAAAACAGCCACCAATCAAGCTCCTACGCATGCTCAGCCTGGAGAGACTGGAGAAGAAGATTGGATTATTTTCGAGTTAAAAGTATTGGCGGATGTAGGTTTAGTTGGCTTTCCCAATGCCGGAAAATCTACCCTGCTCTCGGTTGTTTCTGCTGCCAAGCCAGAAATAGCAAATTATCCTTTTACCACCTTGGTTCCTCAACTCGGTATGGTCAGCTTCAAAGAAAATCTTTCCTTTTGTATGGCTGATATACCCGGAATTATCGAAGGTGCTGCCGAGGGGCGAGGGCTTGGACATCGTTTCCTGCGTCATATCGAGCGCAATGCTGCTCTCCTCTTTATGATATCAGCCGAATCTGAGGACGTGAAAAAAGAGTATAATATATTATTGAAAGAATTGAAAAAATACAATCCTGAATTATTAGATAAAAAGAGACTTTTAGCAATTACCAAATGCGATTTAGTCGATGATGAAATTGAGGGTTGGATAAGAAAAGAATTGCCTAAATCTTTGGATGTGATATTTATTTCTTCTCTCACAATGCGAAATATTGAAAAGCTAAAAGAAAAGCTTTGGAAGGTGATAGCGGGGTAATATTTGTTAATTAAATAATCTATTGAACGAATTTAATGTCTAACTTTTGATTTTCATTCAATGAACAAGCTTTTTATCTTTATTCTTCTATTCTTTGTTTTAACCGCTAAAGCGCAATTAAGCAATATCGAAGTAGATAATCGAATGCTCAAAATACCTAATTCTCAAACGAAGTCCATTGCAACTATTGCAAACTATATCAAAGAAAACTTCGTATCAGATAGCAACAAGATTCGCGCTATATTTTTCTTTACAGCTAATCATATTGAGTATGACGTAGACAACATGTTTGCTATCAACTTTAATGAAACAACAGAGAATAAGATAGAAAAAGGATTGAAATCAAAAATCGGAGTCTGCATGCATTATGCTGAGGTCTTTAATGCCTTGGCAAAGGAATTAAAATTTGAAAGCTATGTCGTAGAAGGTATGACTAAACAAAATGGAAATACTGATGGAATGGCACATTCATGGAATGCGACTAAAATAGAAGGGAAATGGTATCTTTTTGATGTGACCTGGGGTTCTGGAAATGTAAATCAAGGAAGATTTATCAAAAAACTAGATAACCAATATTATAAGGTTAAACCTTCTAAGCTTGAATCCACTCATTATCCCTTCGATTATCTGTGGCAGTTTTCTGCAAATCCTATAAGGGCTAATGACTTCCTGCATTCCAGACCTAGCTCTAACAAAACAAAAATTGACTATGAGAAATTACTCAAAGAATTGCCTAGGTTATCTGAACTAGAAAAGGTGAATGCTGCTTTACAACGAATAGAAGCTAATGGACTGAGTCATAGTATTATATTTGACAGATACATATATCTAAAACAAATAGTAACTATCATTCCATATAATGAAGCGGTAGCTGACTATAATGAAGCGGTAAAAAAATTTAATATATACATTAATTTTCGAAACAAACAATTTAGTCCTGCTAAGACTGATGAAGAATTAAAAAAGATGATTCTCTCTCCCAAACAACTTCTGGAATTAGCTTCCATAAAGCTATTGTCAATAAAATATGTAGATAAAAAACTAGGAATCAATCCAGAGAGTTTATTAGAAAGTATAGCTGAATTAGAAAAAAACATACAAGAGCAATCTAAATTTGTGAATGAATATATCAATACTAAACCAGAAAAACGCAAGCAATTATTTTATACTAAAGAAATTACTTTATTTGGGATACCAACAAAAAAAAACAAATAATAGACATAATGACAGATGAAAAATTAGCAGTACTAATAGATGCGGACAATGTACCCTATACCAATGTAAAAGAAATGCTCGAAGAAATAGCTAAGAATGGAACGCCTACTATCAAACGGATATATGCAGACTGGACCAAACCTACAGTCTCTGGTTGGAAAAATATCTTGCTGGAAAATGCAATAGCACCTGTACAGCAATACAGCTATACGACAGGTAAAAACTCGAGTGACAGCGCACTCATTATTGATGCTATGGATATTCTCTATTCAGGAAAGGTGGATGGGTTTTGTATCGTATCCAGCGACAGTGATTTCACACGACTAGCTACTAGACTGCGAGAAGCTGGAATGAAGGTCATCGGTTTCGGTGAAAAGAAAACACCGCAACCCTTTATAGCAGCCTGTAATAAATTTATCTATATCGAAATACTCAAGGCTGAGAAAACAGAACCTGCTGTAGCTTCTAAATCAGATAAGAAAGAAAAAATCAAGAAAGAACCACTAAATAAAGTCAATACTGAAACGATTAAACTTATAAAACAAAGTGTCAATGACCTAGCAGATGAGAGTGGTTGGACATTTTTAGGAGAGTTGGGTAATTATATTTTGAGACGTAGACCAGACTTCGATCCCCGCAATTTTGGTTTTCCGAAATTACTACCCCTCATCAAATCAATACCAAGTTTCGAAATAGATGTGCGTGAAACAGGAATGCAAAATATAAAACATATTTATGTCCGAAACAAATAACTTAACATCTAATGATGCCAACTGGCCGCTTTATTTCAAAAAAACGAGAAATGGAGCTACTAGGGAAAATTTAGTGAGAGCTGTAGAACTGTTTGAAAAAGAAAGTTTTCGTGGGCTATGCATGGATATTGGATCGGGGGCGGGAAATGACATCAATTATCTTCTTGAAAAAGGCTGGAATGTGATCGCTTTAGATCCAGAGGAAAAATCACAACATATCATTCAAGAGCGTTTTTCAAAGTGCTCCAACCTTCAATTCACTAGAGCTAATTTTAAAGAAATATCGTGGGAAATGGTAGATCTCATGAATTGTTCCTACGTTCTTCCTTTTTGTGAAAAGGAATACTTCGATACACTTATGCATAAGATAGTTGCCAATATCAAACCAGGAGGACGATTTAGCGGTAATTTCTTTGGTCCTCTTCACAGCTGGAATCATTTATACCTAGTCTCAAGAGAAAAAGCACTAAATTATTTTTATCATTTCGACATAGAGTATATCCATGAAGTGAAGGAACATAAAATATCTGCTTTAGGTGATGAGGTTTATTTTCATAACTTAGATGTGGTGGGAAGGAAGAAGGATTAGAATAAAGTTTAAAAAGTTAATCTACGCATTTTTGCGGCGAATAAATTAATTATTAACCGCTAATTTAACACAGGTCAAAATCAGCAACTCATCTCCACAATCTTCCTCACATCCTCAGGAGTTATATCTTTCCTCTCCCCAAGTGCTATCCAATTCCGAGTTTCAAAAGTTTGCTTGACTTCATCTGAGAAGCCTTGAAATTTCTCAGTGTAGTCACTCAATTTCGTTTTGACTTCGATACTATGGAGAAACTCTAATGTTTTTTGAATCGCTTGTTCCGCTTTTTCTTCCATGCTGCCCGTATTTATATCTAAAATACGCTCAGCATATTGTGCGAGCTTTTCCTTCTTATTCTCAAATTTATATCGCCAAAGATTCGGGAATATAATAGCCAAGGTCATAGCATGGTCTATATCATATTTGGCAGTCAATTCGTGACCTATCATGTGGGTAGCCCAGTCTGTAGGGACTCCTTTCTGAATCAAACCATTCAATGCCATCGTACAGCACCACATAAAATTGGAAGCTATGGTTTGGTTATATGGTTCGAATATGACTTTAGGTGCAATCTCTATCAACGTCTTCAATATACTTTCGGAGATTCTATCTTGCAATTCAGCCCCTATAGGATAGGTCATATATTGTTCTAAAACGTGAGTAAAAGCATCGACAATACCATTTTTTAGCTGTCGCCGCGGAAGTGATTTTATGACCTCAGGATTTAGACAAGAAAACTTTGGGAATAAGACAGGGCTTCCCATTCCGAGCTTCTCCCCTGTCGATTTTCGAGTGATGACTGCCCCGCTATTCATTTCAGAGCCTGTAGCAGGTAGTGTTAATACCGTAGCGAAGGGCAAAGCCTTGGATACACGTATTCCTTTCTTAAGTATATCCCAGCTATCTCCATCATACAAAGCAGCAGCAGCTAGGAACTTGGTGCCATCTATCACAGACCCACCACCCACGGCAAATAGAAAATTTACATTTTCCTTTTTAATAATATCTAAAGCAATGGAAAGGGTTTCAAAAGTTGGATTAGCTTCTATCCCACCAAATTCAATTACTTCAAAGTTTTTTAATTCTTTGATTACGGTCTCATAAATCCCGTTAGATTTAATACTTCCTCCCCCATAGGTCAGGAGAATCTTTGCATCCTCAGGTATTTCATGTGAAATTCTCTGATAGGAATCAACACCAAAAATAAGTTTGGTAGGGTTGTAGAGTTCAAATGGGTTCATGGAATGTTATTATTTAATACTTAAAAGAGAAAGATAATGCGATTTCAAAAAAATACTATTTGTTGTTTTAGGCAAATCTAAGGTAATTGCAGTTAGGAATATGTTAAACTTAAGGTCTCATTTTCATTCTTTCAGATTAATTATTAATTTATAAATTTGCCTTTTAGTATAAACTTTAACGATTCATAATGGAATTTATCATAGAAAAATCCGCTCTTGCCGTTGGGATATTTACACTTTCTTTGGTTGTAGCTATGTATTCGACCTATTTAGAAAGAAAAGTTGCTGCTTTTTTACAAGATAGAATCGGCCCAAATAGAGCTGGACCTTTTGGTTTATTGCAGCCATTGGCAGATGGTGGTAAAATGTTCTTCAAAGAAGAATTTATTCCAGCTAATTCTGATAAACTATTGTTTATATTGAGTCCTGGTATAGCTATGCTCACAGCTACTATGACCAGTGCTGTTATCCCATGGGGAGCAGATTTTATGCTTCACGGTCGGTTGATATCGCTTCAATTATCGGATATAAATATTGGTATTCTCTATATTTTAGGTTTTCTATCGGTAGGGATCTATGGTATCTTACTTGGAGGCTGGTCGAGTAACAATAAGTATTCTCTCTTCTCTTCTATTCGTGCGAGTTCACAGATGATTTCTTATGAATTGGCTATGGGCATGCTCATAATTACAATCGTGATGATGACAGGCTCTATGAGTCTCAAAGATATTGTAGTATCTCAATCTGGTGGTTTGTATGGTATCAGTGCTTTACAAGGACTTAATTGGAATGTGTTTTATCAACCATTAGCTTTCATTTTATTCCTTACTTGCGCTCTAGCAGAATGTAACCGTGCACCTTTTGATATGGCTGAATGCGAAACAGAGCTTATTGGAGGATATCATACCGAATTTTCTAGTATGAAGCTCGGCTTTTTCCTTTTTGCGGAGTATATTAATATGTTTGTGAGTTCAGCAGTAATTTCTGTATTATTCTTTGGAGGTTATGCCTTCCCTGGTATGCAGCATTTTGAAGGTATTCCACTTGCATTGCTTTCATTCGGAGCCATGATGCTTAAGACTGTATTTTTTATCTTTGTCTTTATGTGGATTCGCTGGACTTTACCGCGATTCAGATACGACCAATTAATGGATCTTGGGTGGAAGAAATTGATTCCATTAGCCCTTATCAATATGCTTATCACTGCTGGAGTTATTCTTTATTTTAAAGGTTAGTTGAGAAGTTAGATAATAGATTTTAGACATTAGATTTAAGGCAAAATATTTTTAACTGCAATGTATTTTCACTAATAGTTATCACTATTAGTTCTAATTTATGGAAACTCATATTGGTCTAGATTTAGACAAAGCCGCACAACTTTTAATCGAAGGAGAATTAGTTGCCATTCCTACGGAAACGGTTTATGGATTGGCTGGTAATGCGTTATCAGCAGAAGCGATATCTAAAATATACTTGACTAAAAATAGACCGCAGTTTAATCCTTTGATATTACATGTAGCAAGTATAGAAGCACTGAAAAAATACGTC
The DNA here is from genome assembly GCA_016787225.1 of Chitinophagales bacterium. Classification (NCBI taxonomy): domain Bacteria; kingdom Pseudomonadati; phylum Bacteroidota; class Chitinophagia; order Chitinophagales; species Chitinophagales bacterium. The sequence continues at coordinate 56,408 of JAEUUY010000020.1, read as the reverse complement.
TTGTATTTACCTCCTAAAATTGAAAAACTAATCCAAAAGTTTTCACCAGGACCTTTAACGGTATTGCTACCTAAATCAAATATAGTTCCGGATATAGTAACAGCTGGTAGTTCAAAAGTAGCGATACGCATACCGAATCATCCGCTTACTCTTGACCTTCTTCATAAAATCGATTTTCCTCTGGCTGCACCAAGTGCCAATCTCTCTGGAAGGGTAAGTCCTACCTCATCCGAACATGTATTTGAGCAATTAAATGGGAAAATACCCTATATTCTAGATGGTGGTGAAACTATTGTAGGACTAGAAAGCACTATAGTAGGATATGATGAAAGTTGTGAAGAAATAGCAATTCATAGACTAGGTGGCCTGAGTATCGAAGAGATAGAAGCATGCCTAAATGAAAAGATACGTGTGGATATTCATCATAACCAACCTGCTACACCCGGACAATTAAAAAGTCATTATGCTACACAAACACCTCTATTAGTAGGAGATATTGAAGAACTAATGTTCGATAAGAATCCAAATGAAATTGTCATCATCAATTACAATAAATTGAAAGATATCGAAGTCAAAAAACAATATGTTTTAACGTCTCAGAACTCTAGTGCAGAAGCAGCCCAACATCTCTTTAAGATTATGCGTGAGGCAGATAAGTGCCAAGCGCAATATATTCTCTGCGAATGGGCTCCTGAAGAAGGGCTGGGATTGGCAATAAATGATCGATTGCAAAGAGCGAGTTTCTTAATATAATAATTTCACTTGCATTTAGTGACTATTGCAATTATTAATTAGCACAATACACAAAACTAACCACGCAATCTTATACCTATAAAAAAAGTTCTCGGCATATTGGGTCCATAGATATAGTTACTATCTCTATTTTTACCTATATCAAAATCACTTTGATAAGAGTTAAAGACATTTTTCACTCCACCATAAACTTCAAAATTGTTCTTAAACTTTTTGAAAGGTAAGTTATATGCTATTTTTGTATTAATTTCAGAAAAAGCGGAAGTTTCGACCATGGCATCATTCTGGAAATTTTCTGCACCTCCGAAATGAGCTAGTTTCATGCTGCCTGTATAGACGTAGTTGAGATTGATATTCCAATTTTGATTTGGAGTAAAACTCAAATTAGTAAACCCATATTGGTTAGGCGTGCGCAAGAAATCCCTAGTAGCGGGCAAGCCTTGTACATATTCCACCTCGTTCTCAAATAGGCTATTTTGAAGAGTAAAGCCTGCTTCAATTTGCAATTTTTTATTGTAATTGGCGCGTAACTCCAGAGTGACCCCTCGCACACTGGCGCCAAATCCATTTCGCTTTTCAAATATCTCTCCAAAACTATCCTGCCCGAGATTTTGAAGCACAAAGGCATTTCTCAAATAAGTATAGAATGCCTCTAAGGTAAATCCAGCTATCCATTTATCTCCTCCTTTGTCGTAGTTTAATGATGTAGATAAACTCTGGGAGTTTTCTTCACTTAACTGTCTAGATAACTGAACTCTCGATACACCTCCACCAGCAAATGCTATGTGAAGGTCAGAATCAAACGCCTGAGGTGCCCTAAATCCAGCTCCATAATTTATCCTGAACTGCGTATTATTTTTGAATTTATAGAGTAAAGCTAAGCGTGGACTCCAGATAATATCTTCTACGAAATTGTGATGATCTAGTCGAATACCTGATAACAGATTTAACTGTGGAGTAATGTCCCAGTCACTTTGAATAAATCCACCCAAATCCTTAGTATGCTGATTTACCAGGTAGTTATAGCTTTGAATCTCATCATGAACTTGATCAGAAATATACTCAAAACCTAAGGTGAATACATTCCTAGATTTGAAGAAATAATCTAGTCTATGATTTAACTGAAATCCTCCTTGAATAGTTCTAGCTTGGGAGTTTCCATAAGGCGGCTGTGCCAAATGGCGTGTAATATCTGAACTACTATCTGGAAAAATACCTGTATAATGACTTCTATTTGTATTCTGAAAAGCCCCAAAAAGTATCAATGAAGACTTATCTTTATTAAAATTAATTTGATAATCAAAACTTCCTAGCCAAATAGAATGCTTGCGCTCTTCGGACTGCATGGCCAGGTGAGGTTGGATTTCTCTCATTTCACCGCCATATCGGTATTCGTTGAGATAACTCACGGATAATTCTAGTTTTTGGTTTTCCTTTGGAAGATAAAATCCACTGATGCCTAGAGAATTATTTTCGAGCTTCGGTAGTTCAGAAAAATTGTCACCATTAACATCCAGATAATCTCTATGTCTTTTATTTAGAAAAATACTTAACCCCAGATTTCTATTTTTATTTACCACTGTTGCATTTCCATTGAGATTGATATCATTGGATTTCCCGTTGACCGATTGATAAAAACTATTGATATCATAACTCGTTTTCTTCGGCAATTTCGTAATGACATTCACTGTACCTCCTATCGCGCTAGAACCATATAAAGAAGAACCACCACCCCTTACCACTTCGATACGTTCTATCATATTGACCGGAAGCTGTTCCATACCATAAAGGCCCATCATAGGACTGAAAATAGGTCTGCCGTTGATGAGAATTTGAGAATACCCACCTTGCAATCCATTTATTCGAAGTTGGGTATAGTTGCATGTTTGACAATCTGTCTCAATACGCAGTCCTGGCTGAAATTTCAGACCTTCGGAGAGATTACAAACTTGTAAATTATTCAATGTTTTACTATCCATGACATTGACTATCACTGGACTTTCTGTTTTCCTTTTAAACGTCTTGGTTCCCGTAATGACTATTTCTGAAACTAGTCTATTTTTTAATGAGTCTGTCACACTATTTTTCTTCTGGGCAAACGTGTCCACGGTTAATAATAAGAAAGATAAAATCAAAAAGGACTTAGACAATTCGAATATAGGCTTTAATCAGCAAAGCTAAAGTTTTTGAATCAAACTTGAATTTCAAGCAAATCTAATTTGTTTAAATTAACAAGTTCTAGTTCATAAAGATTTCTATTTGTACACTTTAAAAGAAGTTCTTGCGTTATATTTGTGCGGATGTATAGGTATGGACTTATTTTGGTGATATTAGCCTCTTTAGAATTACATAGCCAAGCACCTAGACTAGAACATGAAATAGGATTTGGAGCTGGATTCGCTAATTATTATGGCGATCTCAATACCCAATTCGGTATAGATGCCATACGACCTTCAGCGACCGTCTTTTGGCGTGGAAATTATGGCTACCGATTTTGCTTAAAAACTTCTCTTTCCTATATGCAGCTAGCAGCAGATGATGCGAATTCATCGTCCACATTTCAAAAGCAGCGAAATCTGTCCTTTCATAGCTCAGTTACTGATTTGCAAGCACAAATAGAATTCAATTTTTTAAAATATGTAAAAAATGTTTACTATAATCAAATGGGGTCTAGATTTACGCCATATTTATCTTTTGGGGCAGGAGTTTTGTTTTTTAACCCTAAAACCTATTACAAAGGTCAAGAATATTCGCTACAACCATTAGGCACAGAAGGTCAGACAGATCAGAGTTATACCCAACTAGGTCGATATCATCTTTATGCACTATCTATCAATTATGGCTGTGGTTTCAAACTCCATGTGAAGAGAAATATAAGTGTCGGCTTAGATTTTCGAATTCAACGAACTATGACAGATTACTTAGACGATGTTAGCGGTAAATATGTATCACCTATAAATCTTCCACAGGCTGACAAAGGCATATCTTATTTGCTATATGACAGAAGTAAAGAAATTGGGAACTCAATAGCAAGTCCGGGAAAGCAGCGTGGTTCTGAGAATGGAAATGATGATTTTGCAAATGTATTTTTGACAATATCTTGGACATTTTTCTCACCAGCTTGTCCCGGTGAAAGATATTAGAATCTTTTTAAACAACATTTATAGAATTCTAATTATTTTAGTGTGACTAATAATATTGTATGATAAAACTCTTCCTTAACATTTGCACTATAATTTATTTTATAGAATCTAATGCCCAACTTATTGACACGAAAGATGTTCCTGAGTTTAAGTATAATCGTAAGTCTTTTGTAGTACTAAGAGATACTGCAAAGTTTAAAGCTATTTCTAATGCTGGTAATGGATATAGTAAAGAATATGAAACTATGACTTTGAGCTTTTTCGATTTAGATGACTCTAAGAAAATAGTAGCTAATATTACCCAAGAAGTTCTGGTATGTATTGAAGGTAATTATTTAAAAAATAAAAGAGTAGGTAGCTTTGTGTTTTCTATTCTGGATAGTTTGAATCCTCAACTCAAATTTAAAATATGGGAACAAAACTATAGGAATGGAAAGAGACACGGTATCAGTAAAGCATATACGCTTCAAGGCAAATTAGCTGCGCAATACGAGTACAAAGATGATAGTCTGACAGGTAAATCGATCTTATATGCCGCTGATGGTCAAAATAAAATGGAGGAAGTTATTTATGATATTATCCCTGGTAAATTTATAATTAGAAAATATAATGATACGAGTGGTAAATTAAAGAGAGAAGAACTCTACGAAAGATATGAACTCAATGGTAAATCAAGAGATTTCTATCCTAGTGGACAAGTAGAAATGGAAGAATTTTACATAGACGGTAAGCTTAATGGCACTCGAAGACATTTCTATCCTTCTGGACAACGGTGGAATGAAGTAGAATATAAAAATGGAAAAACTTGGACTGCTTTGGGCGCTTATTTAGAGAATGGAAAACCGCTTTATCCAGGCTCTTTAATGAATGGAACGGGAGTCCTTCATATATACGATAAGTATGGAGAATTGAAAGAATCCTATATGTTCATGAAAGGAGATTTTGTAAAATAACCCCTTCTACATTAAGTCTAATGAGGTGAAATTCTAGTGAAAAATGAAGAACTCTGCGTTTCATAAAAAATTTTTAAATCTATTTTAGATTTAAAAGGTAATAGAATATGCTCCAAAATTTTGAAGAATTTGAACATGAAAATTTTAGTGACTATGAAATATTCACTAAAATATGGTCTAAACCCTATTCTGTATTGCGTTTTATCCATACAAAGCAATACGAAAATAATATGTACCTTATACTATTTCTGATAGGAGTAGTCAATGCATTTGACCGAGCAAGTCTAAGGAATATGGGAGATACTAAATCTTTAACCGAAATCATAGTAGGCTCCATCATAGTTGGAGGTCTACTAGGCTGGATATCCTTCTATTTTTATTCTTTTCTTGTATCATGGGCTGGCTTGATGTTAAAGGGAAAAGGAGATAGAGAATCATTATATCGAGTGTTCACATATTCGATGATACCAGCCATTGGCAATATTATATTAACCTTTATTCAAATATTTTTTTTTGGTGGTGATGCCTTCACATCTGACTTTGATAATGAATTTGGCGACTATGCCACAGCATTCATTTTTTATTCCTTAGCAATGGCGTCACTTGGATTAGGTATATACAGTATTATACTTTGTGTTATTGGCACCTCAATAGTTCAGAACTTTTCGTTCGGGAGAGCACTTCTCAATCTTTTATTACCAATTATTTTCATAGTGATAATATTTGGAGGAATCTATCTGCTATTTGATTAATTATCCTAAAAGGCTTGGCGAAAAAATTAAGTGCCCTTTAATTGAATTAATACCGTAGCAAGGTATTAAAATGGGTTGGACCATTTTAAAACCGCTATTGGTATAAAAGGATATTAATGTAAAATTAAAATTCCCGTAATAAAAATACAGGATAACCATTTATTGGTTTACCAGCAATAGTCTTAGTATAAGAGATAAACTGAATACCATAGGTTTTTCCATCTGCCTTAATCACATAGCTACGAGGAAGTATCGTATAAAAACCATCTGGGCCACCATTGCTAAATTTTTTCCAGTCATATCCGATACTAGTGAGTCCATTATTAAATGGTAGACTAGTCAAACTCGCATCTGAAAGATCTTCTAAATTCTTGTTCTCTACTTTAGCCACTAGAATATTTTTAGCTGGATTCGATATGAACCCTCCCACACCGTACATTTGCGGTTGGCTGAAATCTGTAACATAGGTAGTATAGCGCGTCACCTCAAAATCCCAAGACAATCTATCTATTGGCTCTACATCAACTGCAGATGCATCAATTAACGATATGTAGGTATAATTTGTATTCGGGTTTAGTGTTATCGTTTTTGTTATCTCATTTGACCCATCTAAATTCGCATATCGGAAACTAACCTCTGTAGCTGTATAGCTTAATACTTGAAATTTTTTATTGACTAGATTGGACCCAAAATTTAAATAGTATACATTATAAAAACCTCTTTGAAAAAGATTAGCAAAGCTGTCATAATGATTCGCATAAATTTGTGTTTCTGAAAACAACTCTGCTTGCGTAATTGTTCTCGCCCAATTCGTATCTTGACGAGTAGCACCCCAAGTCGATTTACCTAAAGCATAATTCATTAATACTTTATGAGGATTAGACGCTTGAGAAGCAAATGCTATGTGCCAACTATAATTATCAGAGGTTTTAATTATTTCTTTTGTAGCCAAACTATAATATATTTTAGCCTTATAATCCATTTCTTGTTCTAAATTCAACTCTACTTTTGGATAAGGTGATAGAGTGATATCCAAAGGCCCATCTATTTCTTTCATGCAAGATGTCGTAGAGCATATTATAACCAAACAAGAAAGCGGAAACACTATTCTATTTAACATTATCTAAATTTAAAGTGATACTAGTGAATATAGTTCTTCCCCAAAGGTTATTGACTTCACCAGAACCAGCACTATGAAAATTCCCTGAAAATCCTGTTACTCGTAGATTTTTAATGTCAAAAATATTTTTGACCCCTAATGTAATATTGAGTTTATCATTCCAGACATTCGTAGAAGCACTCAGATCAGAATACATAAATGCAGAAAGCGAAGATTCCTCTACCATATTAGATTGCAGATTATATACTACAAAAGGATTGAAAGAATTGAATTTATTTACAGAGGTTAATTTAATGTCTAGTTTCTTGAAATAGTAAGTCAAGTTTGCGTTAATAGTCCAGTTGAATAAAAAGTAATCTAGTTGATTAGCAGTATTATTAAATAATCGTTGAAATCCATTTACAGATGTACCAAGAACAAATAGATACTCTTTATATTTAACTCTATTGTCAATATTCGTGATCAAACCACGCACATTTCCTACATTCAAATACTTAAACTCATTCGTATTGGGATTTACATTCACAATATCAATAGCGTTTGTTTTATTGAAGTAAGTGAAATTTAGAGACGAAGAATAGGAAATGAGTTTACTAGCCGCTTTGGTTTTATCGGGTTTCACGTCAATTCCTATTTGAAAATTATCATTTGTTTCAGTGGTTAAATTAGGATTACCAGTTATGTTGTGATTAATATCAATAAAAGTAAAATATAATTCTTTCAATTCTGGAATTCGATATCCGCGACTAAATGCCACTCGAGAGCTAAAATGCTTACTCAATTCATATCTAAAATTAAAAGTAGCTGAAATCGGTGTACTCGAAACATTATTAATGCTATACCGAAGTCCAGGCTGCATGAGTAGTTTCTCAGAAAACTTATAATTTGCCATAACGAATAAACTCAAATCTCTAATAGCCTTTACATTGGTATCCAATTTTTGAGAAGAACCGATATCCATATTATAATCTGCTCCATATAGTAAATTTAGATTTTTACTTGGTATCTCGTGCTTAATCTGAGAGCGCCCAAATAAATTATATATTCTCTCCGTTACATTTCTTAAATAAGTTTGATTTCCAGCAATGAGATCTTGATTATAAAATTCAATATTTCTTGAAAAGTAGTTAAAGTTGGAATAATTCTGCCATTCTACATATTTGGAGAAAATGGTATTGGTATTACCCCCTACATTGAATCTTGTCGTCTTATAATACTCATCATTCACCACTGTTTGTTGAGAAGAGGCTGGGTTGAGTTTATTCATTATACTTTCCCAAAAGCCGTTAATTTTCATATGCAAACTCGTTTTCTTTGAAAGTGGTGCATAGTAGGATGTATTCACCATAAACTGTTCCTTTGGATTCCATGCTACGTCACGCCACAAAGGTTTTATAGCGTTTTTTAGTGAATCTGAATTTTGATCCCAACCAAAGAAAATATTGCGGTGCACGCCCAGACTTACTCGATGTCCTTTCACTGCAGTGTTATAATATGCATTCGCATTAAGAACACCTACCGATTCTGCATATAAGTTAGCTTTGATATTTGATTCATAAGAAGAACCGGTTTTTGTAATAAGATTGATAACACCACCTGTGGCATTAGTTCCATATATCGTAGATAATGGTCCATCTACTACTTCTATTTTTTCTATATTGCCTAAAAGTACTTGTGAATAATCTATATTCCCATTTAATCTACCTGCAACCGGGATGCCATCTATCATCAATTTTAAATCTGAGCCGCTCATTCCATTGATGGATACTTTTGTTCCTAAAATTGGATCTTGACTAATGGTAAAATTATTTTCTGTCAATAAAAAATCTGCAAGTGTTACTGCATTTTTATTTTTTATTTCCTCTGCTGTATAAAATTTTAATTTAAAAGGAGATTGATATTTATTTCCAGGTACAATCTGCCCAGTAACGATAACTTCTTCTAGGACATTTTTAAGAGGTTTCATAAACAAAACTTTTGTATAAAGTGACCTATCTATTACTATTCGAGTCATACCTAATTTGAACATTATCACGGAATCCCACACAGAGAAATCTTTAAAATAAACTTCACCTTTAAAATTTGTCCTGGTAACATCTAAAGGTCGATTTTTTGAAAATAAAATTGCGGTGACGCCTTCTAGTGGCTCATTGGTTACAGAATGTTGTACAATAAATTCCTGACTGTAAACCGAATTAACAAGAAAAAGAAAAAATACTGATGCTAAAAAATACCTCACAAAATATACTAATGAACTCCGAATTTTGCGGTAAACAATTTAGAGTCTTTTTCAATTAGAATAAACAATAATTTAGGCTTCTGTGCATTCAAATCTAATTTCAACTTATCATTCAATACACCTTTAAATACAACCTTGCCCATAATATCTGAAATTAATATGGATGCGTTTTTTCCCTGCTCTGCGCTTTCAACTACCAGTTGATTATTTTCCTGATATATTGAATAAAAATCATTTAGCGATTCCCTACTTTGAATTGAATTAAATGAGCCTTTTTGCTGAAAAGCAATATTCACAGATTTAGTAGTTGCATCATAGGTTGTGAAGACCAAATGCCATAAACGATTATTTCTATCCTTTAGAAAATAGCTTCTGCCAGTAAAAGGTTGATTTGTAGCAGTATTAAACCACTTTTCTCCTATCTGATTAAAATTTCTAGTGATGATATCAGAGGTACTTAATGAGCCATTATATGTTACTGTTGCTACATCGCCTATCGCTTCATAGGCTTCTGTATTTACCACTCCTTGCTTTAAATAATCATCAGGAAAACCATTAATACTAGAAATGCGAATCAAATTATGCGCATTATTAGTCAAAGCTCCAATAGGATAAGTAGTTGAGCCGACTTTATATCTTCTAAACACCACATCCCAATCGTTATAAACTGGTTCAAAATCATTGAGGATACTAGCGTCTGATAATTTTACATATCTATAATGCCTTGCCAAGGGTGTTACTTTGGGGACAGCGATATACTTTGGATCACTATTGTCTATATTGGCATAACGGATAATAAAATTTCGACCCCCTGAAGATTTATATGAAATAAAAAACTTACCATATACATTATCTTCTCTTTTTATAATATACATCTTAGTAGGCACAGTTACTAAATTATCCTGATAAAAATCGCCTATGCCAATATTAAATTTAGTAGACAATGTACCGGTATACATGGTATCTAAGGCACCATGATAGAATATGCTAGCATGATTTGAGACCGATAAAAGGGTATCACTTAAACTTAGAGAACTGAACTGATTGGTGTCTTTAAATACTCGCCATACTCTCACCCCTTTCGTTTCGTTAATCATACCACCTATTTCATGCACTTCGTTATAAAGAGCTATATCCCAGCCAGACTGGTTTTTTGTGGTTGATGTATTGGTATGGAAATTCATAAACACATGATCGCCTTCACCTATTATAAGATTTTTTACAGTATAGTTTGCTGGTGGATTGTTTTGCGCTATAACTAAGATTGGAAATAGCACTAATAGAATAATTTTTTCTTTCATCTCTTTATTTTTTAATTTATAGTCTATATTATTTCAAAATATAATTCAGATTGCATTTTCATTCCTAAGTGTTCGATATCACTTCGTGATAATTGCTTTACGTTTTTATTTATTGAATTACCTATTTTACTTAATATTTATTTTACCTTATTGATTTGTTCAAATATTTTCTCAAAATCTACTTTATTAGGATTAATCAACTTGGCTTTTTCGAAGTATTCCTTTGCCTCTTTTACTTGAGATAATGCCTTTGGTTTGGTTTTTTCATTTTGTTCATTCAAAATTTCAAAAGAAGAATTTAACAGTACATAAGCTAGTCCATAATTCAAGTCGAAATCATTCGGAAAAAGTTTTAATCCTTCCCTATAATTCAACATAGCTTCTTCATATTTATCTTGATTCTCTAGCGTTTGTGACTTCACCAAATATAAACTTGTTGTAGGAGTGAGACGAATAGCTTCGTTTAGCTGAACCAAAGCTTGCTGATAGTTCTTTTCTCCCAGACTGCTATTGATCGAATAAATCAACAAGTCACTATCTTTAGGATACTTCGCCAATCCTTCTTGAATATATTTATTCGCACTAGCTTTGTCATCTATTTGATAACAAAGCTGTATTAGGCGAGCATAACTAACCGCAGAAGGATTGGTTTGAATTTCTTTTTCAAATAATGACTTCGCCTCTTCCTTCTTACCACTATTTATGCAGAATATGACCATATTATTAGTGATATCTTTGGTCGGCAAGGTAGTCTTTTCACCAGAATTAGATTCCAAAGTAAAGTCGAGTTTATTCTCTTCGAGAATAGATTGAATCTGAAATAGGTCTTTGTAAAGCTGATAAGCTAACTCATGTTTATTGTCTCTATGCTGCCTTATTCCTTCAGAATACAAATCGTATCCAGCGATTTGCATCAAGCGCAATAACTGTTCTTTTCTATCAAACTTCTTGTCGAGCTGATAAGTTATGATGAGAGACTGCGACACTTTGAATACTAAATCAGACTTAACATCCAATTTTTTAGATTCAAAATATTGTTTCACGATGACTGCGTGATAAAAATTCGCTTCGGCATTATTCTGATTTTCAGCTATCGTTAATGCCTGGGTTATTAGGTCATAGGCACGTTCTATATCAGAAACTTTGTTCTCCTTAGTAAATGCCGTATAGTAGGAGGCTGCCTTAGACACATCTTTTGTCTGTCCGATAAGCACGGTACAGGAGAATAAACTAAAAAGCAGAACTAATCTCAACATAACTTCTTCCTATCAAATATTATTCCACATCATCAGATTCTGTAGAATTATTTTCAGCTTGATTATCATCTTCGGTGTCCATGACAGATTCGTCGCCTATTACCGTATCATCATCTTCCAATTCATCATCTTCATCTACCACTACCTTGGCTACTGCCGCTATGCTATCTTTTTTCTCTAGTTTAATAAGCGTAACACCCTGAGTAGCTCGGCCCACGACACGCATTTTGTCCACACTCAAGCGAATAGCGATTCCAGATTTATTGATAATCATCAAATGATTGCCATCGACTACATTGAGAATAGCTATGAGGTCACCTGTTTTCTCAGTAATGTTAAGCGTTTTAACACCTTTACCACCTCTATTGGTAACTCTGTAGATAGCCTCTCCATCTTCGGGGTCATCGATATAGGTTCGCTTACCAAATCCTTTCTCACTCACTACCAATACGGATTGAGGAATTTCGCTATTCTTATCTACACTCACGATACCTACTATTTCATTGGTAGCATTCTCACCTAAGTCCATACCTGTGACACCAGCAGCAGTTCGTCCCATTGAACGTACCTTATTCTCATTGAAGCGAAGAGCTCTTCCCTCTTTAGACGCAATAATCATTTCCATATTGCCATTGGTCAACAGCGCATCCAATAATTCATCGTCTTCGCGTATCGTTATAGCGGCTACCCCGTTTTGTCTAGGTCTAGAAAATTCTTCCAAAAGGGTCTTTTTAATCACACCTTTTTTCGTACAGAAAAATACATAATGCGAATTGATATATTCTTCATCTTTCAAATTCTCGATTGGTAAATAGGCTAGAATCTTCTCATCACCTGCTATATTCATCAAATTCTGTATAGCCCGCCCCACACTGGTCTTATTGCCTTCTGGTATTTCATACACATTGATCCAATAGCATCGACCTTTACTCGTAAACAGGAGAAGTACATTATGGGTATTCGCAATAAATAAATGCTCTGTGAAATCTTCGTTTCTCGTTCTAGATCCCTTAGCGCCACGTCCCCCTCTGTTTTGTTCGCGATATTCTTCGAGCGAAGTTCTCTTGATATAGCCGAGGTGAGATATGGTGACTACCACTTGCTCATTCGCTATAATATCTAAAATATCAATATCGCCCGATGCTGCCATAATTTCAGTCTTGCGAGCATCGCCGAATTTATCTTTCATCTCCTGCAATTCGTCTTTGATAATTTGCATACGAAGACCCACATCTGATAGGATTTCTTTTAATTTCTTGATGAGATCCATCAGTTTCTGATACTCGTCTTTTAATTTATCAATTTCTAACCCAGTCAAAGCACCTAGACGCATATCGATTATGGCTTTGGACTGCAATTCAGAGAGCGAGAATCGAGCCTCAAGTGCACGCTGTGCTTCCGATTGGCTTGGAGATTTTTTGATTATCTCGATAACTTCATCGATATTGTCCACCGCTATTATCAAACCTTCGACAATATGCGCTCTCGCTTCTGCCTTGCGGAGTTCAAACTGGGTGCGGCGTGTCACTACATCATGACGAAACTCCACAAAGTGATGAATCATTTGCTTCAAGTTCAATAGCTCGGGGCGTCCATTGACCAAGGCTATGTTATTGACTCCAAATGAAGTCTGCAACTGCGTCATCTGATAGAGTCTATTCAAGACTACATTGGTAATAGCATCCCTTCTAAGCTCCACTACGAGCCTCATTCCATTTCTATCAGACTCATCGCGCACATCGGAGATACCCTCAATTTTGCCTTCATTGACTAGTTCAGAGATTTGTACATGCAGTTTTGCCTTATTGACCTGATAAGGGATTTCAGTGATGATAATACTCTCACGATTGTTTTCTACCTCTATTTCAGCCTTACCTCGCACTACTACTTTGCCACGACCTGTTTCAAAGGCTTCTCTTACCCCATCTAGACCATAAATAACCCCTCCCGTAGGGAAGTCCGGGGCTTTGACAAATTTCATCAATTCATCTATAGTAATTTCACGATTGTCAATATAAGCTATGCAGCCATCGATAGATTCCCCGAGATTGTGCGGAAGCATATTGGTAGCCATACCTACAGCGATACCACTCGAGCCATTGACTAGGAGGTTAGGTATCTTGGTGGGCATAACCTTAGGTTCGTCTAGCGTATCGTCAAAGTTTTTCTGAAAATCAACGGTTTCTTTTTCCAGGTCATTGACGAACTCCATAGCTATTTTGCTCATACGAGCCTCGGTATAACGCATAGCTGCAGGGCTATCTCCGTCCACGGAGCCAAAATTCCCCTGACCATCGACCAGTTTGTATCTCAAACTCCAGTCCTGTGCCATACGCACCATGGTATCGTATACGGAGGAGTCTCCATGAGGGTGAAATTTACCCATAACTTCCCCTACTATTCTCGCAGATTTTTTATAGGCACTAGAGGCCGTAACACCTAGCTCATGCATACCGAAAATCACACGTCTATGCACAGGCTTGAACCCATCCCGCACATCGGGAATAGCACGAGCTACAATCACTGACATAGCATAGTCTATATAGCTGTCTTTCATAGAATTGCTAATATCTACATTAATAATTCCTTTCTTATCCTTATCATCAAAATCGCTCATGGAAAACTTAAATTTCTATTTTTTTGTTAGCCTACAAATATAGTCAATTTCAGGCGATTTTATGAAGGTTTTATCCATAAGTTATGCACAATCCATCGTTAAAATTTGGTAATATAATAGGCGGATAAATAGACTTGATTTTCAGAGTTTGTAGTGAGAGAAAACGGTGTCTATTTAAGAGTTTTTAAAATGACACAAATCTTAGTCAATCATACATCGATTTGCTTTAGCTAAATTACTTTATTGATCGCTTCACTATTTTTTCTTTTGCTTTGTTTTGAGTCGGGTGGCAACACCTGACGGGGCGAGCGCCCACGCCACACTACGCCGAGCTAGGAATTCACTCAACAGGGGCATTTATTTTTGTAAATTACAAATTTACTAAAGCACTGACGAAGTTAAAAACTTCGCCAAACATTGCACGACTTCGACTTTAGACTACAGCGAACAGTGTTATAAGATTCAGTTACGTGAATCTGCTATTATCGAGGTTGAGCAAGCCTTGCAGTATTATTTAGAGATTAGTCCTCAAACTGCTTTTAATTTTAATGAAGATTTAGAAGTTGGATTTTCTACACTCATAAATAATCCATTTTTTGAAACTAAAATCAAAGATTTTAGAGTTTTTCCACTGAGCAAGTTCCCCAGTTCGGCGTAGTCTCTGACTACGTCGCGGTGTATCGAAATCTCTCATTTCACTTTCCACTTTCATTTGAATACAAATATAGCTTTTATATTGTAGAATACAAATTTACTATCGCGCTGACAGCCTATTCCGTCCTAGTAAAGGGAAAGTTGAAAACACAACACCAGCGAACTAAAGCGAACTAAGTTTTTTCCTTCCATTTAGTAGGCAATAGGTTTATTTGTAAGGTAGTTTTTAGTTGAGTATAAATATGTCTTTCAAAAAAATAGCGCTTCGTACCACTGGATTAGGATTGAATATTCTGACAAGAATCAATGCTCAAAAAGCGGGTAAATGGGGCCTGGACCTCTTTTGCCTGCCTATGGCGAAAAAATTGAAAGCACATCAGAAATCCTATCTTCTCAATGCATGTCATAAAACACTCGATGTGCATGGTCAAAAGGTTCAGACCTATCGCTGGGGTAATGGCGCAAAAAAAATATTGTTTGTACATGGATGGGCGAGTCATAGCTATCGTTGGAAACTTTTCGTAGAACTGCTCAAGGAAGGTGATTACAGTATATATGCTCTGGATGCACCTGGTCATGGGCTGAGTGGAGGTCGCATGCTCACCTTGCCACTTTACAGTGAAATCATAGAGACTTTTACGAGGGAAATAGGGCCATGGGATGCCATAGTCGGACACTCATTTGGTGGCTATGCAATTATCAATTGGCTGCATCAGCATCCACAGTCTCCATATCTCAAAGCCGCTATCCTAGCAGCACCCGGAGAGGTAGAGGACTTCATGCAGTATCACTATCAGCTTATGAAATTGTCGAAAGCCAGTATTCGGAGTTTGGAAAATGAATTTCAACGCAGAGTGCATAAAAAACCTAGTGACTTTTCTGCTGCTTTATTGGCGAAAGATTTCACCTATCCCTGCCTTATAGTTCATGATGAAGAGGATAAAGATGCAAGCGCAGCCTATTCAAAAAGATTGCATAAGGTATGGTCAAATAGCCAATTGATACTCACCAAAGGATTGGGGCATAGCCTGAAGTCCATAGAACTTACAAAAACAATTCTTCAGTTTTTGAGGAGCTAAGTCTATATTTACACTATGAATCATTTCATAAGAAATATTAACCGTTACTTCCATTTCTATAAATATGAAATTCTTGCTATAGCCCTGCTTCAGCACTTGTTTATAGGCATTTTTATCAAAGATCTAGATTTCTACATCAATTATGTATGGCCGCTCAATATGGTCATATTAGGAATAGCGAGTTCAGGTGTTTTTATAGAAAAACAAGAATGGAAGAAAAATTTAAAGAACATACTACTCATATTGGTAATTGGATTCCCTGTGAATCTCTGGTTTCACATTGGTACTGCTGCTTTATTTATGTCTTGGCTCAATATTGTATATTTCTTATTTTTCCTATTTATTCTTATAGAAATACTTAAATTTTTATTACAGCCAAGTTATATCAACCTAGACCTTATCATAGCAGCTATATGTGGATATTTACTTCTTATTGAGTTGGCCACTTTTGCATTTCAATTCTACTTCTATCTATACCCCGATAGTTTTTCTGGAGTCCATAATGTCAATCCTGTGGACACATACGCCAGTTTTGTCTATTTCGCCAGCGTTACGATTACGAGTATAGGATTTGGCGACATTAGACCTACAATACATTTTACAAAATTGCTAACTTCCTTATTCGGAATAATAGGTCAACTATATTCTATCTTATTGATTGGTGTTTTAATTGGGAAATTTACATCGAGAAAACATGGATAAATTCTTTACTGTTAATCAACCTAATGAAAAAAGCTGAAAAAGTTTTTTATATACAAAACAAACTCGAGGAACTCTATCCTGAAACTCCCATACCTCTCAACCATACTAGCGATTATACCCTGCTCATAGCCGTACTACTATCAGCACAATGTACTGATGAACGTGTCAATAAGACGACCCCTGCCCTCTTTGAGCGCGCTAAAACACCGCAAGCCATGGTCAAACTAACCATAGAGGAAATAGAAGAAATAGTTCGCCCTTGCGGCTTATCCAAATCAAAATCGAGTGCTATCTGGAATTTATCTCAAATATTGCTGGATCAGCACAAAGGTAAGGTACCGCAGAGTTTTGAAGAATTGGAGGCCTTGCCAGGTGTAGGACATAAAACGGCTAGCGTGGTGATGAGTCAAGCCTTTGGTGTACCTGCATTTCCTGTGGATACGCATATTCATAGACTAGCCACACGCTGGAAACTGACGAATGGAAAGAATGTAGAACAAACAGAAAAAGATCTCAAACGGTTATTTCCAGAGCATCTATGGAACAAGCTCCATCTTCAAATCATTTTCTATGGCAGAGAATATTGTCCTGCGAGAGGGCATAAGATAGAGCATTGTGAAATTTGTAGGTCGATTGGAGTGAAAAATTAACTACCGTTATTTTTTTCTTTACCTTATCTTCAACTCATTCATCTTCTTATGATATGAAGTTGCTACAGATTCATGTTCTGCTAAGGTTTTTGAAAAAATATGGTATCCATTCAGACTAGGATCTGCACAATAATATATATAATCTGTATTTTCTGGGTTTAATACCGCATCGATTGTACTCAACTCTGGCATGCAGATAGGACCAGGAGGAAGTCCTATGTTTTTATAGGTATTGTATGGCGATTCATACTGTGTATGGTAGGTCAAGACACGCTTTGCAGTGAAGTCTCGTGTAGCATATTTGCAAGTGGCATCTACTTGTAGGGGCATAGAAATGTTTAATCTATTCAAAAGGACACTGGCTATTTTTGAACGCTCGTCTTTGCGAGTATATTCTTTCTGAACCATACTGGCTAGTATATAAACTTGACTTGGATTAAGTTTTATGGCGGCTGCTTTAGCTTTTCGCTCTTCATTCCAGAATTTTTCATGTTCATTGATCATTATGTCTATGACATGCTTAGGACTCGTATTCCAGTAAAATTCATAAGTGTTAGGCAAAAATATAGTCAGCGCAGTCTCCTTCGCATATCCTTGCGATTTCATGAAAGAACTATCAAAAAGTGAGGTAAGAAAGCTTAATGAATCAAAAGCGAATTTTTGACTAGCCTTGCCCGCCAATTCTTCTACAAAAGTAGCCGTAGATATAGTCCAACGAATAGGATCTTGTTGACCGTTTTTCAATTTGCGCAGTATATCAAGCGACGACATCGACTTTTTAATTTTGTAATGTCCTGCGGATACTTTATTCACATTATAAATCATACTCACGATATCGAATATATAGGTATTCGCTATTACCCCATTGGCATGGAGTTTCTCTTTGACCTCTTGCACAGAGGTATCACATTCTAGCTTTAGACTGTATTCCTCAGCCACATTAGATTTTACAAAAAAAAGCAGGTAAAATAGTCCTAATAGTATAAGAACTATAAGGCTAAGCTTTTTTATCATCTTTGAATTTGAAGTTTATCGGTCTGCAACCATTGTCCTTCAGAAGAAAATTGAATAAAATACAGACCCGTATTAAGATTTGAAATGTCAGCTTGACCTTCTTTTAAGGATTGGTGCAGAACCAATTTACCAAGCATATCAAAAACGCTTATGTCTATATTTTTATGTTCACCCACTTGGAAATTGATTACTTCATTTGCTGGATTAGGATAAAAAACTATTCGCGACTTATCCATTATATTATTCGCTCGGACAATTTCGCTTGTTGTATACTTCCTCACCCCATCCAATATAAGACGAATCATAGGAGAACCTTCTCTAGATTTAGCAATATTGGATTTGGACCACACATTATTCGTCATGATAAATACGTTATCAAAACCTTTGGCGCTATTGACATCATAGCCAATCTGCAGATTTCGTTCATCTGACTGAATCCAACCTACGTAAATTGTATCTTGAACCTCAAGTGGTTCATCTAATCCAAAAGTTACAAAACTATTAAGTGAATCTAAATACTTAGGCTTAAGATTGGAGATAGATTTAATTATTTCTTCTTGCTGCCCATTCATCCCTATTTTTTTCCATAAAGTCAGATTAAAAAGCAGATTGCTCACGGGTACGTCAATATTTGAAAATAAAACTTTAATGGCTGCTAAGGTATCTTTATTAGGGATAAAAAAACGATAAGCCACTTTCTTAGTACCCAATCCTTGCAATCCATAAGCCCATTCTGCACTACCATCATCATAAGCCATTTCGTTAAAGAAAAACTGACGAGTAGTAGCAGTGTCATTTTCTTTGAAATCATCAGAATTATCAAAATATATTTTTGTGGTAACATAGGTACTATCTTCGACCAAATTGGGATAATTTAAATCGGTATTAGTCAGCAAATAATGATAAACCAATGGATTTGCAGCAAATGGTATACCTGTAACATTACTACCATATACTAACCCACTATTTTCATTAAAGCATTTAAATTTATAAGAACTAAAAATTGGTGCCGGATAAATATTTCGATTAATAGCTCTCAAAGTATCATGTAAATCTATTTGTCCACGGTACTGCTGAGCAGGAAGTAGGGTGTGATGCTTTAAAACTGAAGGTAATTCATAAATGAAATTAGCATCTCTCAAAGTAGTATCCTGATAGTTTCTGTTTTTGTCTAAGCGAACAAAATCTATATGCCAATGGTCATTGTTTCCTGAAATGGTGGCATAATTTTTAAAGCGAAACTGAAATTTATCATGAAAATAAAAAGGATCTGAAGGTACGACGGGATCTGGAATATGAATAGCTGCGAACGAAAATGACATAGAATCCTTTGCCAATTCCTGTTTCGTTCCTTTCTTTGTCCATACAGGAAACCAGCGCCCTCGATCGTCAAGAAACTCCACTTGAATGGAATCTTGAACATCGGGGTAATCCCCCAATCCCTGCGGTTGAATCAAAAAGCTTAGATAGACAGAATCGTTTCCCGTAAGATTTAATAAATCTATAGGAGCAGAAGTGAGATAGTCTGCCAAACCATAGGCATTCGTTATTTCCTTATTGTAAGGTGTACCGTACTCATTTAATCCATCTAGCGTGGCTACACCCTTACTTGGAGGCATATAAGGCAAATGAGAATTGATATAGGCATGTCTATCCGTCCATTGATAGCCTTTTAAAAAATAGTTTTTAATGTGAGCTGCATAGATAAAAGTATCACAAATCAAGCTATCCCAGATAAGCTGACCCGTGGCAGAAAATCTTCTTTTTATCGAACAAGGATAAATTAACTGCATAGACAGCGTATTGCAGTTTGGAGTATCATTTAATGAAAATAGTATAGGGGTCTGATTATTCGTTTGTATATAATCTGGTGGAAAAGCAGGATTATAAGTATCTTCTGTAGAAACTTGTTTTGAAAAACGATAGGTTCCCATTTTATAGTTTAACTGCTTTACACAGCTACCTACAACATAGTACTCAGACGTTGGGGTAGGTAATTCTTTATAGGGTGGTCGTTGCTTGTTTGTTGAAAATTCATCGACAAATGGAAGTAATAAAACATCATAATCGATCAAGTAATTAGCAGTGTCATTAGAGCCCCTCGCTGTTAACGTTTTTGACCAAATCGACTTGTGTAATAAATGATTAGACGATAAAGGTGACAGAACTTCTTGAGAACTTAGTAAAAAGGTATTTATAACAAAGAATAAAACAAGAGTTCTTTTCAAAATAATATTATGTTCTATTTTCAAGACTTTACTGAGATAGATTTAACCTAGCTCTTAACGCAGAATCTTTTAGAATATTTTGTGGGATTTTAGTTCCCAAAAATATATCCATAGTCTCTCCTACATTGATTTTTTCATCATTTAATGCAGAAGGATATTGCCTATAAACAACAGCATCTGCTGTATCTTCTACATCCTTATCGAAATAAAAGTTAGCAGATATGCCAGACATATCTAGCATATCTTTTACCTCTGCATATTTTTTACCAATAACAAAAGGCGGACTGACTACAATTCCAGTTAAACCGTCGCCTAAAGTGAGGTGAATAGCCGTTCCTTTAGGGATCATGACACCTCCTTTGATTTCTGTATTGCCAATTTTTTGAGCTAAAACAGCATCTTTTTCCGCAGAGGGAATATATGACAAGTTCCCAAGCACGAGTCCACGTGATTCTAATTCTATCTTTGCAAATCTGAGAGAACTTCTTCCTACCAAATTAGGCATTTCTACCATAGGTGGACGTTTAGAAGAAATTATGAGAAAAATAGTTCTACCAGCCTTGATTTCCAATCCCGGAGCAGGAAGCACTTCTAAAATGGTCCCTTCTTTCAAATCTTGACGATAAACGGTATCTTTTACTTCATAGTCTAGATTAGCATCCTCGATTTTTTGTTCAGCTTCAGTTATGGACATATTAACAACATTGGGTATTGTCGAACTTTCACCCCACTTGGTTATCTTCTTCAGACTAAACAGAACCAGTAGAGAAAATAAAAGAAAGAGTCCTATAAATACTAAGACGTTTAACCAAAAATATCGGTGAAATAAAAAAGCGAAAAACTTCATTAAAAGTTATTGTTTTAAGCGCGGATCCATGGCATCAGTCAGACCTTCACCCAATAAATTAAACACTGTCACGGTAATAAATATCGCAAAACCGGGAATTATAGCCAACCACCAAGCTTTAAAATAGCCTCTAGCAGATGATAACATACTACCCCAGGTCACATCTTCAGGTCGCATGCCTATACCCAGAAATGAGAGACTTGATTCTAATAATATAGCACCAGCCACCCCAAAGGCAATGGCGACCAATACACTTGAGAGGGAATTGGGCAATGCGTGCTTAAAAATAGTTCTCAATTCGCTATAGCCGAGTGACTGAGCTGCTTGTATAAATTCTAAACTACGTACCTTCAATAACTCTGCTCTTGTATATTTAGCAATTCCAGTCCAGCTTGTAAATCCAATAATCACCATGACCATTAGAATATTTGGACGACTCATTACCGCCACGATAGATAAAATTAATAACAAGGTTGGAATTGAAACTTTTACCTCTATCAATCGAGATACCAAGATATCTACCGGCACATTCACTTTTTTTCCAAAGAATGGAATGCGCTTAATCAAAATAGCTATCCCATTAAAAATGGCGAAAATACCTATGAGTATTACCAGACTATAAATAAGTTGTATTAAAAATCCACCCATGCCTTCGGATAGAGCTTTTGATAGAAAATATCCACGCACCCCGAAAGCATAATATCCACCTAGTAGAAACCCAATAATACTCAACCAAAATCTACCACGACTCATCTGCATACCTTTATCGCCAAAATAGCCCGCTAATGCCCCGAAAAAAATACCAATAATAATAGAAATAGACATCGAAATAATACCTACAAGCATGGCGGTGCGCGTACCATGCACCATACCTGCGAGTACATCCCTTCCTAGGTTATCAGTACCTAAATGATGACGCCATCTAGAACTCTCTACATCCTGATCATCTAATGGACTTTTATAGTCTTTATTTTTTAAATCTAGATTCTGTGGTGAATAAGGAATTGGTGTTCTAATGACAAAGTCGTATTTGACTTCACTCCAGTTCACATTTGATAATTCAGGCGGATATTTAGCTATGCCTAATGCCACTCCGTAGCTTTTCAATATTGGGAAATAGCTATTGCCATTGATACGACAAAAAAATGGCTTATCATTGGCTATAAAATCTGCCATAATACCTATAAACATGATAACATAAACCATTCTTAGTGACCATACGGCCATTCTATTTTTCTTGAATTGTCTTTTGACAATTCCCCAATAACTCTGATCTATTTTTTCAGTCTGCTTCTTATTCATTGTTCTACAAATTATTTATCAAATGAAATTCTTGGATCCACAACACTATACATAATATCTGCCACTAAATTTCCTACTAAGGTCAATATAGCACCTAGCATCATAACGGTGAATATCATAGGAAAATCTCTGGCAGTAAGAGCCTCTAAAGCCAGCTTACCCATACCTGGAATACTGAATATATATTCTATGACAAAACTACCACCTATCAAAGCAGGAAATATACCTGCAAAAATAGTAATAATAGGAATGAGAGAATTTCTAAAGGCATGCTTCCATACTACGGTCTTTTCATCATTACCTTTCGCTCTCGCCGTGCGTATATAATCCTGACCCAATGTATTGAGCATACCCGTTCGCATTTGCCGCGATACATAAGCTATGCCTCCATAAACCAAGCAAAATACTGGCAATACTAGGTGGTAGGCTCTCGTGCCTGCAACTTCTAGAAATGACATGTCATCATCTACTTCTCCCAAACCATAAGTTGGAAATAGATTCAAACCATACTCATCGGTAGTGATAAAAGTAACTAACAAGGTTGCAATCCAGAAATTCGGTAATGAATACATCAAAAATAAAACAAAAGTTGAAATTCGATCAGCTTTACTACCTTTATTCGTAGCACTAAATACCCCAACTGGTATTGAGATAGAATAGAAAATAACTAAACTCAGTATATTCATAAGCAGCGTCCAAGGAATAGCATCAGCTAGTTTACTGGCTATAGGTCGACTATCTAAATAGGACTGTCCGAAATCACCTCTTAAAAACCCTTTGGATTGCCCAGGCTGTGCCTCACCGAAAAACCATGGAGCATTACCAAACAACCATCTGTGATACTGATTTTCTGTTCCATACCATTTTAATGAAGGGATATAATTTTGAAGTGGTGTTTTTTTCTCCTTCATTTCATTATAGGCTGCCTGTAATTTCTGAGTTTTTAAATAAACACTATTCAATCTTGGTTGACCTTCCGTATTTTTTATCAACGATTGTATATGATTATTGATGTCCATATCATCACTTGTCATGTAAAGTAGTTGAACTTTTTGTTTTACTTCTTTCATATTCTCAAATATCGTATTATCGACCACTACATCAAAAAGACTATATTCTAAATCTTTAATTTGCTTATGATAAGCTGCTATTTCCTTCCAATTGCCATATTGAGAAATTAATGAGGATAGTGTTTCCTTATCAACTTTTTTAACGAACTTGTGCATTGTATCTGGCTCTGCAGCTGAAGTCAATGCTAAATAAAACGTGGGTAAATTTAATCCTAAATTTTCTGCTTTTTCATAATAAGCCTTTTCGGAAGCCATTTTCTCTAATGCCTGACCAGCATCACCACCACTATCTCGATTTCCTAAAGCAAGTTTCACTGGGTCTCCTGGGGTTATCTTACTGAGACCAAATGTAATCAACGAAATAATCAATAAGGTAGGAATAAAGTAGGCAATACGCTTGGCTATATACTTAAACATATAAAATCTATTGAGCTAATTTAAATTCATTTAAAAGAAATCCCGGACTAACAAGGTTGAATTCTACATCGTATCTTCTGCTGAGTGCTAATCTATTCTTAGGAGCAAAGAGGAAAACCACGGGCAAATCTTCATGAATCATCTTTTGAAGACTCATATACATTTGTCTGCGCAAATCCGGATCTAATTCTTTTCCTATATCCTCAATTAATTTATCGGATTCTGGACCTCCCCAACCAGAGTTATTATCTCCACCGGGCACAGCATTTTCCGTATGCCATGTCTGACGAGGATCTCCGATTCTAGGAGGTACTGCAAAACCAGCATAGGTCATTTCAAATTGATGCTTACCTAGTTCTTGAATGAAAACAGACCATTCTTTTGCTTCTATCTGCATGCTGATACCTATTTTGACAAAATCCTCTTGAATAATCAAGGCAGTATTCTTTCGTTGCTCATTACCTGCATTATATTTAAAATTAACAGTAAGAGGTATTCGTTGTCCATCAATTTCCTTATCTCGAATACCATCTCCATCGGTATCTATCCACCCTGCTTGATCCAATAATTGGTTGGCTAGCTTCAAATCAAATTCATAAGGTTTTAAAGTCTTATCATAAGTTTTTTGACTAGGGTGAATAAAACTCTCTGTTAGAATATTTTCTCCATTATTGATCGCATCGTTTATTTTCTTGCGATTAATAGCATGAGCAATAGCTTTTCGCACATTAAAATCTTGAAACTTTTTATTTCTTAAATTAAAGTAAAGGAACGTGTAGGCTAAAATATCCTTTTTGTCTGTTCTAAACTTATTTTTAAATTCTCTATTCTGATCTAAGTCCATAAATTCTTTGGCAGGCATACCATAGAATATATCTAATCCATCGTCCTTTAACGTAGTTAAAGCTGTATTTTGATCGTTAATTATCTTGAACTTAATTTTTTTAGGATAAGCCCAAAAATGTCGTTCGTCTCTAAATTGATCACCCCACCAGTTTTCTTTGCGGGTCAATACTATTTCTTGTCCTGTCGTCCATGACTCCAATTTATATGGACCTAATCCAGTTATAAATTTAGGATCGCGCTGAAATTTTTCCGAATTAAACTCCGTGGCAAAGGCGTTGATATCAGCATCCAGCTTTAGAGCTTCCCTTTTTTCAGGATCGTACAACTCTCTTAAAGAAAACTTCCGCATCAGTTTCTTAGGGTCATAATTATATTCAGGTATAATTACATAGCCTGCGAATTCTTCTATCTTGAAATACTTCTTCCTAGAGTAAACGGTATATTTCCTAGGATTACTAGGATCTATTACTACATCTCCTACCCAGTCAAACATAGATTTTAGATGGAGACAATTGGTTTGAGGGTTTAAAATTGCTTTCAGGGTGAATACATAGTCATTCGCTGTTACAGGATCTCCATTATCCCACTTAGCCTCTTCTCTTATTTCATATTCTATCTTCATTCCACCTTTGAAGTCACCTTCGGTAATTTCAGAAACAATCCCCAACTGCTTTGTTAAGAAAGGTACTAAATCGTACTCGCACTTCATTTCCATCGAATTAATGGAAGCGAATATAAGTCCATTGATTTCATTGGCATTCGCACTTTTAGAATTGAGTGGATTGAGCATGTCTGGATCAGCCATGTGCCGAACGACTAAGGCTCTATCCAAGCTTTTTTTGCCTTTGCATCCACTATGAAAGACGCCCAATAAAAATAAACATGAGATGAGAAAATAATAACAACTTCGTGTGTTCATCAATTTATTAATTGTTTAAGTATGGCAAATTTATCATTTTATTTTAAAACTAGGGGTATTTTGTCGTAAGATATAATATAAGTTATTGTGATAACAAAAATGCCACTGAAATTCAGTGGCATTTTTGTTGTGATAATTTTGATATCAACTATTTGATGCTTTTGAACTCGTTATATAAAACACCTAGGGAGATCATTATATTTTCTATTTCAAATTTCTTACTGCTTGCTATACGATTTACTCCATTAAACATGAAAATTACAGGTACTTCATCATGAACTCTTTGTTGAAGTTGTTTATTTAATTCTTGACGCTTTTCAAGATTCAATTCTGCCCCAATTTCTTCTATAAGCTTATCAGATGCTGCATCACCCCAGCCAACATTATTGCTTCCTCCTGGCACAGCGCTAGAAGTATGCCATTGTTGCTTAGGATCTGACATTTTAGGAGAGATTGTAAAGCCCATAGCATACATTTCAAATTGATGTTTATCTAATTCGCCAACTAGAACTGTCCACTCTTTTTCTACTATTTTAAAGTCGATTCCAACTTTCTTGAGACCTTCTTGGATAATTAATCCTTGATTTTTAGCTACTTCATCTTTTGGTATTTTGTATTCAATACTTAATTGAGTCTTTCTACCATTGAGTACTTTATCTCTTATACCATCACCATCGCTATCTTTCCAACCTGCTTCATCTAGCAGCTTAGAAGCTTTTTCTATACTAAATTCATATTCCTTTAGATTTTTATTATAGTGAGGCTGGGTAGAGTGTGCAAAACTTTCAGTTTTAGTACTTTCTCCAAATGAAATAATTTCATTTATTTTATCTCTATTAACGGAATGAGCCAAGGCTTTTCTTACTCGCACATCTTGAAATTTTTCATTTCTAAGATTAATTCCAATAAAAGAATAACTTAATCGACCTATTTTTGATAAATTAAACTTTTCTTTAAATTTATCATTTGCATTCAACTCTTTGAAATCTTTTGCTTTAATTGCTACGTAATTATCAATTTGTCCATCTTTTAGAGCTGTCATTGCAGTGTTGTCATCATTGATGATTTTTATTTTTATCCTCTTTGGATAAGCCCAGAAAGTCCTATCCGCAGAGTGTGCATTACCCCACCAGCTATCTTTTTTAACTAGTATAACTTCCTGACCAGTAGTCCATGATTCTAATTTATAAGGTCCTGCACCCGTAATGAACTGCGGATCACGCTGATACTTTTCGCTATTAAAAGACTCCGCAAATTTTATAATATCGACATTTTCGCGCAGTGCTGAACGCTTAACATCAGTGTTCATATCCTTAATAGAGAATTTTCTCATGACTTGCTCAGGGTCATAATTGTATTCAGGTATCACATAACCTCCTGCAAACTCTTCTATCATATAGTACTTTTTATTGGCAATAACACTAAATTTTTTAGGATTATCATTGTCCACTATAATATCGGCAAGCCAACTATAATAACCTCGCAATGGTTCACAATTGACCTTAGGATTTAATAAAGCCTTTATGGTAAAAGCATAATCATGACCTGTAACTGGAGTACCATTGTCCCATTTAGCATCTTCTCTTATTTCATAGTCCAAGCGAATACCACCTTTGAACTCACCATCTGTAATTTCTGTGATTTTGGCATTCTCTTTTACTAAGTAAGGTGTTAAATTGTAATCTGGCACAGGGTTAGTGCCATTAAGAGAAGCAAACATTAAATCAGCAGCTTTTCTCGCGTCGTTCGTAGTTAAAGTGATAGGATTTAGCTTATCTAAATCCGCAGAAATTCTAATATTGAGTGTCCCTCCTCCTTTGGCTTTTCCTTTGCATGAAAACAAGGCTACCGACAGAACTGTGGCAACTAACAACAAGCTAAAAATTGTTTTTTTGTTCATTACTATAAGTTAAATTTTTATTAAAAGGCAAATTTATATTAAACTCCTCATGTCTTTAAGTTTTTTTACTAGCTAAGGGCAATATTCTATAATTTGCTACATAGCATGTTAATTGTGAATAAACTAGCTGCATATCCACATTAAAATAGCTTTATTTTGCGTTTGATATATATTTAGTAAGATTATCATTATGCGCATTCTTAAACTATGTTTGGCTAGTTTGCTGATATTCCTCAGTGTCCATAGCCTTAAAAGCCAATCCAATACGATTCATATCGATGTATTGAGAAATTATGAACAAGCTCTCATTTTCCTTCAAAATCAAGATTATAGGCAAGCTTACCAATTCTTTGAATTAGTGTCTAATACGACTATACATGAAGAACAACTCAGCAATATAAACTACTATAAACAAGAAGCCACTTATTACAAAGCATATTTGGCAGGTAAACTGAAACTACCTGAGGCAGAGCAAAGTCTTTTAAAACTCTATGACAAAACTCATGATTCTAGAAAAAATCAATTGGCTTATCATTTGGGGGAGTATTATTTTAGTAAATCAAATTATGAATTAGCAGAAAAATGGTTTGCTTCCACCTCTGAGCAATCTCTCAATGAAGATTGGAAGGACGATTTCTACTTTCACTATGCCTATGCTTTACTTGAAAATAACAAACCTACTAAAGCAGCTAATTATTTTGAAAAAAGCCTCACAATTAAGAAGTCAAAATATAAATCTGAAACTGCCTATTACTTAGGAGTAATCTACTTCAATAGAAAAGATTTTGCCCAGGCAGAAAAATTTCTACAGTCTATCAAAAGTCAAGACCAAACCAAGGGTGCAAATTATATTTTAGCACAAATACAATTTCTCAATAAGAATTATACAGAGGTCATCAGACTATTGGAAAATGATAATACTGCAGGCGAATCTAAAAACCAACTCTTAGGAAAGAGTCATTTTGAGTTGCTTAACTATAAATCGGCTGAAGAGTTTCTACTAAAGCACTTGTTAGCCTCGGAAAAGGTAAGTCCGGAGGATATGTATCAACTGGCATTTTCAGAATACAAGAATGGGAATTATACCTTTGCTATTGAACATTTTAAAGAATTACAGTTAAGTAACAATTTTGGTCAATACGCCATGTATGCCCTTGCAGACTGCTATCTCAGAGCAAATGATAAACAAAATGCCATGTTTGCCTTTCAACAGGCTAGTCAGCTAAATCAAGACTCCATAATAAAAGAAGAAAGTAGATTTAATGTAGGAAAACTCAATTTTGATTTAAAGAATTATAACCAAGCAACAGATAATTTTTTCGATTTTATAACAAGTTATCCAAACTCGAAATATCAGAAGGAAGCCTGGGATTTATTGACTCTATCCCTTTTGAATTCAAATAATTATCCACAAGTAATAGGCATTATAGAAAAAAATCCAGCTATACAAGAGGGTAATGAAATTCTGTATCAAGAAGTTTGTTATACCCATGCTGTTAATCTAAATAACAATGGTGATACCGCCAATGCACTTAAATACCTACGAAAATCGATCCTAAATAATTTTGACAAGGCATTAGAGGCAGAGGCTCGCTATTTAAGAGCTGAGATTCTTTACAAAGGTGGCCAAATAGAGGAAGCTTCGAAAGAGTATTATCAGGTTTATACGTTATTGATTAATAATAAGATATTGTTTGCTCAAAATGCTACACTTTTCAATGTCTATTATGGTCTGGGATATTGTCAATACACCAAGCGTGACTTCGATGCCGCGCTAATGCAATTCTTAAACAGTGCGAAAAATTATATTTACTCTCAAAACCAACCTGTCTCCAATACCATGCAAGATGTTGACTTGAGAATCGCAGATATTTATTTTATGAATAAAAAATATGATGAAGCTTATAAACAGTATTCCAAAATTTCTCTTAGACGAGGTCAGGGATATGATTATGCAACCTTACAAAAAGCAAATATCGATGGCATAAAAAAGAATTTTAAAGACAAAATCTCAACCTTGAGTAAGTTGATGAGAGAGGTGCCAAATTCCATTTATTATAATGATGCGAATTACCAACTGGGACTGGCCTATGAAGACGACAAAAATTATGAAATGGCTATTCAGACCTATAATGATATAATCTCCAAATCAAAATCGCAGGAATATATTCCAAAATCACTCATGAGGCTGGCGACCATTTACTACAATAACCAAAATTTAACTGAAGCTTTGAATAAATATATAGCTGTTGTTAAAAATTATACCAATTCTACAGAATCGGATCAGGCCTTAAAAGCGATTAGAGAAATATATATTAGTCAGGGAAAACCAGAGGAATATATTAATTTCACAGCTACCTTGCCTGATTCAAAACAATTAGGTCTCACAGAACAGGATAGTTTGTTATTTGAATCAGGAGAAGAATTATATGCTAATCAGCATTACGATAATGCCATTATTATCTTCAATAAATATCTAGAAAAGTTTCCAAAGGGTATATTTAGTCTCAAGGCTCATTATCTCAAAGCAGAGTGCTACTCAGCCAAAAAAATGTACGCAGAAGCTATTGATGAATATGATTATCTTACAAAGGATAATACCAACCCCTATTATGAAAGAGCGGTGGTCAAGACTGCCTACTTCAACTATAACAACAGTAAAGATTATTCTAAGGCTAAAACACTCTATCAAAAGCTTCAAGCTGTGGCCTCTACCATTCAGAATAAACAGCTTGCAAAAATTGGTTTGTTAAAATCCAATTATAGACTGAAGAACTATCATGAGGTCATAGAAATAGCTAAGCTGATAGAAAATGATGAGGGAATTAGTCAAGAAATCAAAACAGAAGCTTTTTATTTTAAAGCCATTTCACTGTATCATACTCAAAATTATAAGACTGCCATTCCTTTATTAGAAGCTTTGGCTAAAGACAAAAGCAGTATTAAAGGGGCTGAATGCACCTATTATCTGGCCTCCTCTCACCACATGTTGAAGGAATTCAAAAAATCAAATGAGATTCTCCTCAAGTCAAAGGATGAATATGGTTCTTATGAATCATGGGTAGTACGCTATTTTATTCTTATCGGGTATAACTACCATAAAATGAAAGATGATTTTCAAGCCAAAGCAACCTTGGAAAGTATTATCAATAATTATCAAGGAGAAGAAGAAATTCTTAAAGAAGCACGAGAACGATTAGCAGAGGTTAATACCAGTATAAAATCGCAGTCAAAAGTTAAGTACAAGTAATTGTTAGATGTTAGATGTTAGATATTAGAAGTTAGATTTTAGAAATTAGAAATTAGACAAAATAAATATGAATAAAAGAATTGTTTTGGGAATATTGACTGTTTTGAACATTACAGTCTTTGCTCAGCAGGAGAATAATATAGATCCAGTGGAGATAAAGGTCGTAAAGGATTATAATGTATTTATAGAAGAGGCTTCTAAAATACATGAACCTATCAATTATTATCCTAAATTTAAGGAAAAAACAACCCAGAAAAAACTGGTATATAAATTACCTGATAGAATAGAGCAGTTTAAATTTGAACCATCAACTATAGAGCCTATTGCTTTTAAGCAGCGTAATATCTTCTTTCAAAACACAAATTTTGTTAGAATGGGATTTGGCAGTTCTTTTAATCCAATTTTCGAATGGTCACATCATAATGAAAAGTCTAAAACACCTAGTAGAGTTCATGTTTTTCATCATTCCGCTTGGCGTTCACCAGATTCTTTTCAAAAATATAGTGAATCAAAGGCTGAAGCTGAAATTACCAAGTCTTTTAAAAATTGGATATTTAAACCGAGGCTGAATTTACAGCATAAATATTACAATTTTTATGGAAACCTAGCAGAGTCAGGATTTAAGGACGAAGCTACTCGCAACTATTTCAATGGTGGTATTTCTGCTGTCTTGCAAAGAGAAAGTAGTGAACAAAAGTCAATCTCTATAATAAATACTATGGATCTAAACTTTGGCTTAGATAAATTAGGTCTGGTAAATCTAACGAGAGATAACCACGAATTCTATGCGAATCTTAAGTCAGAGCTCAGCTATAAACTAAAGGATGATATATTATTAAAATTGCAAGGAGGCGGTCAATATTATAATTTTTCTGCAGATACTTTTACGGACAAGTGGATTGCTCATCTCATGCCTCAAGTAGAGTATAGATCGAAAGCTTTAAAAATAGTAGGTGGTCTAAATTTATCCATGGCTATAAACAATTCAAAACAAACATATTATGGCTTACCATATCTGAATGCTGAGGTAGAAGTTGTCCCAAATTTTTTGAACGTATATGCTATATGGAAGAGAAATTTAGAACTCAATAGAATGCAAAATCATTTTGCTGCCAACCCATTTATTGTTTTTACTAATCAATTATTACCAAATACCATAGTGGAAAGTAGAGGTGCCGGTCTTAAAGGTGTATATCGTGGCATCAGTTACCAAGCCAATTTCATACAAAAAGTTATGAAAGATGCTTTATTGTTTAGAAATGATGCCGTCAATCCTCGATTTTTAAATAGTCAGATTGAAAATCAGATGACTATAAATAATATTTCTTTGGAGCTCACCTATATGCAAGAAGAACGCTGGTCTACCTTTATAAAAGGGGATATTTTTTTGTATGATATATCCAGAAATCCTGCAATAGCTTATAATTTACCGGGGCAACGCCTAACGTTAGGTGCTAATTTAAAGGCGAGTAAGAAGTTAAATTTCTTCTTTAATGGATTTGCTGTCGGTGGTGTGAAAACAGAAATATTGGGCAACGAGATTACAAATCCTATTTTATTTGACTTAAATCTGGGGCTGGAATACCATATTTCTAAAAACTTTTATATATTTGCGAATGGGAATAATTTACTAGACTCCAAAATTGCCAATCAAATTGGATTTCCAACTATTGGTATAAATGGACAAGGTGGTGTTCGCATTACATATTAGTAAGTAAATAAAATTATAATGGTTTTTGGTCAGATTTTAAAAAATGTAATAGATAAAAATCAATCTGTATGGATTCCTACCGTTGGTCTTTTGGGTTATGACAAAGTAACTTCAAAGCTCGGACTCGACGTATATGGTGCTGGTTCAGATAGTGATTTAATTCATTTGATTTCTGAGATTAAACAAGTAAGTGCAAATGAAGCCAGAGGCATATTAATTCAGGAAATAGAGTCTCTGAAAGCTACCATATCTAAGCAAGGAAAATTTAGCATAGAAGGGCTTGGTGATTTATCCTTCAGTAACGGTAGTTATCAATTTGAAAGTAAAAAGACGCTCTTTCCTACAGATTTTTTTGGTGGCGGGAATTTCAATCCTGCAGCTTTTAAAGATAACGCTCCAAAGGAAGAACCAAAAGTATTTGAGAATACCTATATCAAGGTAGAAACTCCTAAAAATCCGGAGCCTCTTCAGGAAATTCAATTAGAAAATACCATAGAGAAGCCGACAGTTCATGAGCCAGTAGAACAACCAAAAGATTTATTTGAAGCAGCGAATCTGGAGAAAAATAAAAATGAGTCTTCTAAGTCTTTCTTAGATTCTGTGAAAGATTTCTTTAATACCACTACTGAGAAAGCTGAAGAAAAACTAGATCATGCTGTCGAAGAAATTAAAGAAACTTCTGAGGAAATTATAGAGGCGGTAGATGAAAAACTAGGCAATATGGTAGAAGGGGTCACACCAGACCTTGCAATAATGGAAGAAAAAGAAATTTCCGAAGAAGATTTTACCTCAAAAATTCTTAATGAAATTAGTGAAGAAGAACAAGATGAAGAATTAGAAGAATTGGAGGAGATAGAAGCTAACGAAGAAACAGAAGAGGAAGAGGAAGAGGAAGAGGAAGAGGAAGAAACAGAACATTTTATTGAATCTAGCACAATTAATGAGGAGTTTGCAAAATCTAAAATGATTGAAATCGATGAACCTAGAAGAAATATAGGTAATGCGAGATACGACGACGGTTACTATCAATATGATCTGAGCTTAGATGAGCAAAAACCAAATAGATGGCCACTTGTAGCTGGATTATCCCTAGCTTTTTTAGCTGTTGGATTTCTATTGGCGTGGATTATAGCTTCATTTCAAGGTAAGCAACTTATGGGCCTGAATCCATTATGGGATTCTAAAAAACCTACAGTGAAAAAATCAGAACCAGCACTAGTAGCAAAAGCAGATACTGCCAAAATTGATACAGCTAAAGCCATAGCCAGTGCTGCTGTAGATACTGTAATCAATGAGGTAATAACAAAAGTACAGACCTCAACTCCCGATAAAACTACAGCTAAAAATAACACAACACCAGCTCAACCTATAACAAAGGCTGCTTCCCCAGCGCCAGCTGCTACTTCCAAACCAACGAGCACTCAAACTGCTCAAACAACAACAAAAAATACACCAACACCCAAAACACCTAATTCTTCTGACCTAGTCAGCAAGAAGTCAGTCGCTGTTGCTACTGATAAATCTAAAAAAACGGAAGATAAAGCGAGTGCCAAGGACGCAGCCTCTATTTCAACAACAAAAGACGATAAAACTGCTGCCAACAAAGAATCTAAGGCAAAAGATACTGCTTCTAAAAAAACTCTAGCTAAGGTTGAAAAGGTCAATATTATTGGTAAGCCTTATGCTACTGCAAACTATACCAAAGGAAATCACTATTTATCTTTCGGTAAGTTTAAAATAGCCTCCGCTGCTGTCAAATTAAAGACTGACATGAAGAAAAAGGCAGGAATAGAGACCGATATAATCTTATTAGATGGTACATATAGAGTGGTGGTACCCTATTTATCTAAAGAAAAAGCAGAAGCAGCTTCTAAGGATTATGTGAGTACGACTTTGTTTGAATGATGGTTATTTTAGAAGTTAGATTTAAAATTTAAGAAGATTGAATCTTAATAATAATTACTAGCTATCAACATTAATACAACCCAGTTTACTTTTAACTTTCTACTTTTCACTTTCACTTAATCTTTTAACTTAAAACTAAAAACTAGTTATGACAGCATACGTATTTCCAGGACAAGGAGCTCAGTTTGTAGGCATGGGAAATGAAATCTCAGAAAAATTTCCCCAGGCTAATGAGTATTTTCAAAAAGCAAACAACATTTTGGGCTTCGATATCGAAACAATTATGAAGACTGGAACTATGGAAGAATTAACCCGAACAGAGGTAACTCAGCCGGCTATTTTTATTCATAGTGTATTAATGGCTAAATCTCTTCCTGAATTTAAACCAAATATGGTAGCAGGACATAGCTTAGGAGAATTCTCTGCCTTAGTGGCTGCTGGAGGCCTATCCTTTGAGGATGGTTTAAAGCTCGTTTCTATTCGAGCAAATGCCATGCAAAAAGCATGTGATGCCAATCCATCGACTATGGCAGCAGTACTGGGATTAGATGATGATAAGGTAGATGAAATTTGCAAGTCTATAACCGATGAAATCGTGGTAGCTGCTAATTATAATTGTCCAGGTCAGCTAGTTATTTCTGGTTCACATAAAGGTATTGAACTCGCTGGAGAGAAATTAAAAGAAGCTGGGGCGAAGCGTGTTTTGCCACTTAAAGTAGGAGGAGCTTTCCATTCACCTTTTATGGCACCAGCCAAAGATGAATTAGCAAAAGCTATTATGGAGACTATTTTTTCCAATCCAGTCTGCCCTATATACCAAAACTATACTAGTCATGCCTCTACAGATGGCGAAACGATTAAGCAAAATTTAATAGATCAATTGACAGGATCAGTTCAATGGACAAAAAGCGTGCAGAATATGATAAAAGATGGCGCCAACACTTTTTATGAAGTAGGCCCTGGTGCAGCGCTGACGGGCATGATTAAAAAAATTAATGCAGAGGTAACAGCAGAGAAACTAGCCTAATTCAAAATGATTCAATCCGAAATACAATTTATACGAGAAGAATTAAAGGAATATTCGCCTCCATCTAAAATCTGGGTTTACTACTCTGAAAAAGACTTTACCGAGAATATTACAGAAATTCAATCTCAACTAAACCACTTTACTCAAAATTGGAAATCTCATGGTAGCTCTGTGAAGGGAAAAGGATTCACTCTCGGTGGTCATATAATAATTCTTGTAGCAGATATTTCAGTATGTGAAGTTAGCGGTTGTTCTACGGATAGCTCCGTTCAGTTTATTACACAATTAGGTAGTCAGTTTCAACTAAATTTATTTGATAGACAACTTGTTCTACTATTAATAGAGGATAAAATAACTCCCACGAATCTCAATAGTTTGAATCAATATACACCAGATACGCTTGTATTTAATCCTTTCTTTTCTGATTTAGCAAATTGGCAAGAGTGCTTTATTCAAAAAATACAAGAGTCAAAATATAAGAGATTTGCAAAAAACTAATTCATTCACCGACCACTTACTACTGGTTATTGACCACTGACTACTTATATCACCCCACTCTCCAATAAATAGAACCTCTTATTCCTCATATCCATTTCTGCCAAACAGCTATAAGGTATCGTAAAGGTAGGGCAGGTATGACCAAAGTCCATTTCCGTAATGATTGGTAAATTAGATAGTCCTTCTTCATCTCTAACTACTTTTAGCAGCGCATCGTTGTATTCTTGAACATATTGATTATTATAAGGACGTCCAAGGATAATACCTTTGACTCTTTTCAAAATACCTTGAGCTACATAATTTCTCAACCACCATTTAAATAAACTTGGATTAGGCATATCTTCCGAAGTTTCTAGAAACAAAATAGTATCATTCCAATCATCTAAAGTTGGCCAATAGTCCGATCCTTTGAGAAATTCTAAAACCTCCATACAACCTCCTATCAATCTTCCTTGAACCTTTGAATCTCCCTGAAGAAAATTCCAAGAACCACTGGGTTCTAATTTCCTTTTGTGATCCATGAGATTGATATTGGCCCATTCTAATCGCTCAGAAGTCCAACCATTCAAATTTGGGACTATTTCACCAATGATCTCTGAGGAAAATAAGCTTCTTTTGATATCTTCAATCTGATAAGAATGCATGCCCCCATTCTCCGCAAAACCCACTAGTAATGAAGTTCCATAAAAGCTAGAAACTCCAGCTTTCATGCAAGCAAAATGGCTAATAGTAGTATCAGAAAAACCGAGAAATATTTTAGGGTTGTTTCGAATAACAGATAAGTCTACAAATGGCAGAGTTCGGATACTATCATCTCCTCCAATATTAGAAATAATAGCCTTGATACGAGGGTCCGCAAAGGCATGCATCAAATCATCAGCCCTAGCTTGTGGATTTCTATATATCCAATCTGCTGAGCGCAAGGCATGCTTGGTTTCCACTACTTCTAGTCCAAACACTTCTGCTAGTCGTTTCTTCCCGTATTGATACCGATGAGGGAGTTCACCAGCCCCTCCCCAAGATAGTGAAATAGTGGCAACTTTATCTCCTGGTATGAGTTTTTTTGGTTTTATAAGTGTATTCATATAACTTTTTGTGATAAATGTAGTTCATTTATAATAAAATGAGATAGTGACAAATTCTAGTTAGCTAGATTCTTTAGCTATTTTTGTAACCTTTTCTTATTTTCTTATCCAATTGTCAAATATCAAAAATATGCACGCAAAATCTATTTTCTACTACTGTCTTACTCTTGTCTCCATTAACCTCATTTCATGTAATTTTCAAATCACAAGCAATGAAGGTAAAGGTCCATTAATCGATAAGACATATCAGTACAAATTCACCGCTTTAGAACAGGATAATGGTATAGAGTCTAAAATATACAAATCAAATGAACATAAGGTGGTAGTCAATGCCCCTAATGACATCATTGATAATATTTTAGTAGAAATGGAAGGGGATCATAAGGTTCATATTCATGTCAAAAATAATTCCAATATTTCTACTGCTAAGGTAACAGTAAAAATATATACGCCATATCTTACTGAGCTAGATGCTTCCTCAGCAGCAGAAGTTCAAGTTATAGATACTTTTGTAGCTGAAAAAATCGTATTGGAATCAGGAAGCGGTGCTGAAATCAAAGGGAGTTTTAAGGCACTTACTGGAAATGTAAAAGCTTCAAGTGGTTCGTCTATTGATGTTAACATATTAGGAGAAACTATCTCAGTGGAATCAACCTCTGGATCTGAAATAACACTGTCAGGCTTAGCTAAACAAACCGATATGAAGGCGTCATCCGGATCACAAATCGATGGAGAGAAGTTTGTAAGTCAATCATCTAATTTAGAATCCTCAAGTGGAGCCGAAATCTCCTTAGGTGTAACTTTAAAAACTATCGCTAAATCTTCAAGTGGCAGTAATATAGATATATATAAACGATCAAATCAGATTGAAATATCGAAAGAAGTTTCAAGCGGAGGAAGTGTAGATTTGCATTAGTAGAACAATGAATTATTAGCTTAAATCATTGAAATTGTTTTCAAAGTTTAAGATTTGATTTACCAAATAGGTAACGGAATTCTATTATATTCGGTATTATCAAGTGAACGTAAAGGTTTAAGACCATAAGCCTTTCGTCTCAAGTCTATCAATATTTTTTCTTCATTTGACAAGTTCATTATATTATCAGACCCTTGATAAAAATATGGGGATTCATGCTTATTCATCCTAACCACGTCATGTATATAAGCATACGAATCGGGATCATATTCTCCTTTCTTTACTGCTGATTCCAATAGATTCAAATACTTTTCATTATCTGGGTTAATAAGACTAAAATGAAAAATTAATTGTACTTTACTAGCAGACACTCCAATTCTTCTTTCGGATGGAAAGCCATGTTTGCCAATCAATCTCAAAAGACAATCAAAAATATTTGCTTTTAAACTCAGTCTATTTTCAGGTTCACCTACCTTAAATTCGTCTTTCTCGAAGCCTATACAACTCTTCATAACTATACAACGATAAACATATTCCAAACTATCAATCAATCTGGCATATTCAGAATTGATACCTGCAAGATAGATTTTGTTATATTCCTTAATACTATCTTTCATTTCCTTATATCGACTTTCGTTTATAAATATTTCGTCCCATTGCTTCAGAGTATTGTAGTACATGCCTTTCAATAGAGTTAGACGCAATACTTCCATTGACTTTTTCTTATCTATCTTGCTTAATATTCTAGCATATTTACTTAAATATTTAACCCCTACAAAATCTACTTTACTAAAAGCAGTATCATACTTGGCTATTGCTAGTGGATAATTTTTAAAATAGGCTTGTTCATCTCCTTCATTACAATAATTATAAAAGGAAATATAATCATTCTGACCTTGTAAGAGGCTTATTGAAAAGAAAAAAACAATTGTAACTTTAGAACGCATTTGAATTTTTATTCGTTTAAATGTTAATAGTCTAATTTTTTTAGTAGTCCCAAAGCCTCCCCAACGAGAAATATACTACCCGTAACTAGTATAGTTTTATTATTATGTCTATTAATTGCGAAATCCAAAGCTTCTTCCAAATCTGAGGTTTGATAAATAGGAGTATTACAATTCTTTATAAACAATGGAACTAATTCTTCTACAGACATAGCGCGAGGAATATTTGCCTGGCTTAGGATATAATCCAGATTTTTAGGTAAATGCGAAATCACGGTGGTCACATCCTTATCTCGAACGCATCCGAAAAGGACTACTGCGTTTTTTAATTGCTCTGCTTCTATGGCTTTCTTCAATTCCTCTATCCCAGCTTCGTTATGAGCTGATTCTAATATAATAGTCTTTTCTCCTAATTTCAGCTTGGTCCATCGACCGAGAAAGCCAGTATTTTCTGTTCTATGAGCTATCCCTTTTTGAATAAAATCAGAAATATTTACCCTATCTTTCATGTAAGTGGAAAAAGCCAACATAGCTGTTTTAATATTTTTGATTTGATAAGGCGGGAAGGCTTTTGTCTTGTCAAGTCTTAGTTTATGCTCATGACACACAAATTCTAATGCAAGACTATCGATTTCCGTTACCTTCACCTCATCGCTGGCATAATACAGCTGAACTTCATTTTCCTTTGCCTTAGCTTCAAAGACAGTATTATAATTGGAATTGGATTCTCCAATAATACATGGAATTCCATTTTTAATTATTCCAGCCTTTTCAAATGCGATTTCTTCGATTGTATTGCCCAGCATATTCATATGGTCAAAGCTGACATTCGTAATTACGCAAAGCTCAGGTAAAATGACATTGGTGCTATCGAGACGACCACCCAGACCTACTTCTATCATAGCTATATCCACCTTTTCATAAGCGAAATATTCAAAAGCCATCACTACAGTCAATTCAAAAAATGAAGGCTGTATTTTCTCAATCACCGGTTTAGCCTTTTCTACAAATTCAATAACGAACTCTTGAGAAATCATCCGATTTCCTGTCTTAATGCGTTCTCGAAAGTCAATCAAATGTGGGGAAGTGTAAATTCCAACCTTCATTCCTGTTTCGACAAACATAGAAGCGAGATAGTTGGTAGTGCTTCCCTTGCCATTAGTACCACCTATGTGAATCGATTTAAATTTATGTTGCGGAATACCAAAATAGTCACAAAGAGCTAAGGTATTGGTCAAGTCTTTTTTATATGCTGCAGAACCAATGCGAGAGAACATGGGTAATTGCTGGTAGAGAAAATCAAGAGTTTCTTGGTAAGTCACGAGTTAGTAGAAAGTTGAAGGTTTAAAGTGAATAGGAAACAGTCTTTACAGCTAATCTTCGTAATACTTAATACTAGTTTAACATCTAACTTCTTCCCGATTGCTATCGGGACTAATCCCTAATTTCGAAAGTAAATACCAGTTTCCCCCAATCAGAATCCTTATCATCACTTGGAGAGAATTTTGCTTTTTTCGCAGCCTGAACACATTTCGATACCAAGTCACTATCTGTGATTGTTGAGTTTTGAGCGACAAACTCACTTTTCTTGACATTACCTGAAGCATCTACATTGACTGATATTATAATCCTTCCTGTTTTATTTGATTTGTCTACAATAGGAGGTATCGATTTTAAGTTTCTTCCTACTAATCCGCTGCCTATACGACCTCTTCCCTCTCCTTCTGAGCCTAGACCTGTACTTTTACCCAGATAATTATCCGATTTACTACCTGATGGATCTCCCATATTGCCTTCACCTTCGGTATTTCCTTGGCTTCCAGCTCCTTTTCCAGTGCCTTTAAATCCTTTAAACAATGAGTTTTCATCCACCTTATTTTTTTCAGCAGGGGGTGCATTAGAGATATTTTTACTTGGAATTGGATCTGCTTTTTCTGGTTTTTTATTAGGGCTTTTGAGTATATTATCTACGACAACTATCTTTTGCGATTTAGTTTCTGTGATTGCATCTACCTTTGCTGTTTCCTCATAATCTTGAAGAAGCACTTTCTCTTTGATATCTTGGGTCAATGGAGGATTTCCAGGCGATGGAATAGCAATCTTATTCATAGGATTATCTTTATCCGGTTCATCCTCTCCGAGTCCCACTTCTGTATAACCAAAATCTACCATGAGACCTTCCCCTTCATCTAATTCTAAAGGTTGGGAGAATTTCCATATATAAAAAAGAAGTAAGATTAAAATAAAATAAATGACAACGGCAAGCTTAGGATAGATTCTTCTGTTCCTTTCGTAGATATCAACTCTTTGTAGCATGGCCGTCATGATCTATTGTTTGGCAGGTTGTGTGGCCAATACCATTTTAATTTTCAATTCATTACCTATCTGCATAATATTGACTAAGTCCTGTACAGTCAAGGACTGGTCTAGTCGAAGTACTATGGTAGGAGTCTCCATACTCGCCACCAGACTAGAGAGTTTAGACTTTAAATCTTCAATATTGACCTGTTGTTTATTGACAAAAATGACTTTATCTTTGTCTACAGAAAGAATGACTGGTTGCTTAGCCAAACTGGAGTTTGATTTCGAATTGGGAAGTGATAATCTTATAACATTAGGATTGACCAAAGTGGATACAATCAAAAAGAATAACATTAAGAAAAACATAATGTCATTTAGAGATTCTGTACTTACTTCTGCGCCTTCTTTATGTCTTCTTCTAAATCTGGACATAGTCAATTATTTAACTGGAGTTGATATAGTTTCTATCAATTGTGCAGAACCTCTTTCTAAGTGATATACATTTCCTTTGATTTTTTTTGAAATCACGAAATAGAAATAATAGGCAATAATACCCAAAGTCAAGCCTAATGCGGAGGTAATCATTTTTACATACAATCCACCAGAAATGGACTCAATGTTATAATCTCCTGTTGCATTAATCGTATAGAATATCTGAATAACACCCGCTATAGTACCTATGAAACCAAGCATAGGAGCTAGTTTAGATACCAAACTGAGCGTTTCCTCTCCTTTTTCCATTTGAAACACTTCTAAGTCGATGGCTTTCTCCATAGCTAACTCAATATCTTTCAAGGGAAGACCTATTCGAGAAATTCCTTTGTAAATAACTCTAGATAGCGGTGAATTAGCTCTTAAACATATATCTTTAGCCCCTGTTATATTTCCTAAAGAGATAGATTCATTTACCTTGTCAAGCAAGTTGTTATCTTCTTTACGTGCCTTCAAGGCGCTTAGCCTTTCAACAAAGATGTAAATAGCTAGTCCTCCTAATAGGAAAATCAAGCCAGAGACAAACTGTCCCATTGAGCCCATTTTAGCGAAAATATCTAATAAGCTTTGCTCTTGTCCATTCATAAATTAAA
Organism: Chitinophagales bacterium; assembly: GCA_016787225.1. Taxonomy (NCBI): domain Bacteria; kingdom Pseudomonadati; phylum Bacteroidota; class Chitinophagia; order Chitinophagales; species Chitinophagales bacterium. The sequence goes on along the minus strand of JAEUUY010000020.1, from coordinate 13,924 downwards.
CTTTTTTATATTAGCTGATTGCAAATTTAGTTATTGCACATATCGCTAAATCTAAAAGATATGCACAACTAGTCTATAAACTGAACAAAAAAAGAATTATTGCTCTTAGAATTATAAAAACTAAGCATTTTAGATTAAATTACCTATATTTGCACTCCAAAAATAAAAATTAGTTCTTTTTTTAGTATGGAAAGGAGGAGGAATTTTGACATACATTTTCTAGGATTGAAAAATGCCGTGCATCATTTCGAATACGAAATAGGTGCGCCGTTCTTTAAAATGTATGAAAAATCTCTCATATCAGAGGCCAATCTACTGGTAAAATTAAATCTAGATAAAAAAGATTCCTTTTTTATTTTGAATTTTCAAGTAGACGGTACAGTCAACTTACCCTGTGATAGATGCAATGAGTTGTTTGATTATGAGTTAATGACTGATTTTGAAATCATTGTAAAATTTGAAGATGTAGAGAATGGAACCTTAGATGAAGCCGACGTAGTTTATATTTCCAGGAATGAAACGGCCATCAATGTTGCAGATTTAATTTATGATTATATCTTGATCAATATCCCCATTCAAGTCTTTCATCCCAATGATAAAAACGGAAATAGCACCTGTAACCCAGAAATATTGGAAAAACTAAAAGCAGTACCTAAAACAGAAGAGGAAATAGATCCAAGGTGGTCTAGTTTAAATAAATTAAAATCATAACAATAACAAAAATAAAAATTACATAATATGCCAAATCCAAAGAAAAAAATATCAACCACAAGAAGAGATAAAAGAAGAACCCATTACAAAGCAGAAGCTCCGACCTTGTCTACATGCTCTACAACGGGAGAGACTCACCTAAGACATAGAGCTTACTACGTGGATGGTGCTCTATATTACAAAGGTAAAATGGTTATCGAGGCTAAGGCTTAAGATAAACAACTTCATAGATTAAAAAAAGACCATCGAATGATGGTCTTTTTTTTTGAAATAAGTTGATTTAGAAAATTAATGTAATTTTGAAGGAACAAGAATTGAATGGAACCAACAATCGACACCTATTTAGAAAGTCATTATATACATAGAAGTAATTGGCTTCGCGCTGCAGTTCTAGGTGCCAATGATGGCATTATATCCATATCTAGTATAGCTATCGGTGTAGCTGCTGCGAGCACTACACGTGAACCCATTTTACTAGCCACGATAGCAGGCTTGGTAGCGGGTGCACTATCCATGGCAGCAGGAGAATATGTTTCCGTCAGCTCACAAATGGATACTGAAAAATCGGATATAGAACGTGAAGCCAAGGAACTTGAAGCTATGCCGGAAATTGAACTAAATATATTGGCAGCCATATACGAAAAACGAGGTTTGAAAAAAGAGACGACTATGCAGGTAGCACAGGAACTGACTGCTCATGATGCCCTAGCAGCCCATGTACGCGACGAATTAGGGATTAATGAAGTGACCCAAGCCAATCCATTAACTGCTGCTTTAGCATCTGGATTAGCCTTTACTCTAGGTGGTGCCTTACCTGCTCTAGTGACACTTTTTTCTCCTATCCCATTTATGGTGCCTAGTCTCTACGTTTTGTCTATTATTTTTTTAATGGTCTTAGGAGGTATATCTGCCAGACTAGGTGGCTCAAGTATATGGAAAGCCATACTTCGAGTCACTTTTTGGGGAACACTCGCAATGGCGCTCACTGCGCTAGTTGGATATTTATTTGGAGTGAAGGTATAAAAGTGACTTACTATTATTACCTATTATCACGCTTCATTCGTCTTAGAAATCTTATTCAATAAGGAATTAAATTCATCCTTTAACTCCTCATTGATAATACCTTTCTCTGCATCGAAATTTTCCTGAAACTTAGGTAAACAAAAATGACCTAGAATCTCAGCACCATGAATAGGAAAGCGCACTAAAGCTGCATCCATAACGCCCCTGCCTCCTCTAGGGCCGGGTGCGGTAGCGAGTAATATCATTCTCTTACCTTCAAACATCTTCAATTTATACCTCGATAGCCAATCAAAGAGATTCTTAAATACCGCTGTATATGTTCCATTATGTTCAGCCAATGAGATAATGATTACATCTGCTTCTTCTAGCTTCTTGGAAAAATGTGAGACCAATTCTGGAATACCAATAGATTTTTCTTTATCTATCGAATATAGAGGCAGATCATAATCATTGAGGTCCAGGAGCTCCGTATCATGAGATTGAAAATGCGTCAACACATAAGATAAAAATTTCTTATTAATTGATTGAGAGCTATTACTAGCTGCAAATGCGAGTACTTTCATTTTATTTATTTAATTTAAACATTCATAGGAACTTCGATGAGCAATATTTCTGAGTCCTTTTCTAAGGAAGTTAAACTTAATTTCTCAATACTCCAAACCCCTAGTGCGTCTCTTCGCTCTAATTTCTGATTATTAATCTCAAATTGACCGTGTATAACAAAGGCATAGACCCCATTACTTTTATCTTTTAATTGATAGTTTGCTATGGAATTCTGGTCAAATTTTCCTATGTGAAACCAAGCATTCTGATGTATCCAAACACCAGCTTCTTCTGGCACAGGAGAAAGTATCTGTTGCAATCTGTTTTGTTTGTCAGAAGGATCAAGTTTTAACTGATCATAGCGTGGTTTTACGTTTTGCTTATTGGGGAATATCCAAATTTGCAAAAGTTTTAGTTTTTGGTCACTATGGTGATTAAATTCACTATGAGTAACTCCAGAACCAGCACTCATTACTTGAATTTCACCCGCTCTGATAACTGAAGTATTTCCCATACTATCTTTATGCTCAATAGCTCCCTCCAATGGTATGGTTATAATCTCCATATTGTCGTGAGGATGCGTGCCAAATCCCTCGCTGGCATTCACAGTATCATCATTCAAAACTCGCAGTGCTCCGAACTGCATACGCTCTGGATTGTAATAACTAGCAAAGCTAAAAGAGTGATAAGCATCAAGCCAACCATGATTGGCATATCCTCTTGTGTTGGCTTTATGTAAAACTGAATTTTCCATGTTTATTGTGTTTTTTATTGGTAAATGATTAAAACCTAAGATTTCCTTTTTTGGCAATTTTTCTTCTTGCCTTCTAGCTATGAGACCAGCGACAGATAGAAGTGCTGAACCTAATAGCCCTTTCTTTAAAAATTCTTTTCGATTCATACTTTAAAATTTTAATGCAAAGGTAAATCAGTCTTAGTTCAATTTCATTGATCTAGATTAAGAAAAAACCTATAAAAAAAATATTTAGATTTTTAGGGTCTGCTGAAAAACTAATCAATTCAATGAGATTCGGAGTCGCAGCCTAATTTCTAATAAAACAAGTGCAAGATAGAATAGAAGTTATCTCAATGTTTTCGTTGAAAACCTTGCAGCAAATTATCTTAAACCACATAGGCACATAGATTTTTTAGTTAAGGTGCTGTTTATATAAGGAAACATTTACGATAAAAAAGGAAAGTATAGAGCGCTGAAGCGCTACCGCAATAGAATGAGATCTATGTTCAAGCGGTTTATCGCCTACGGCTTACTTATTTTCCTATGTACCTATGTGGTTAAAAAAAGTTGTGAGTTTAACAGCAAACCCTATTTAATTTTTATCTTTTCGAATGCGACTCAGAAATTCGGGTGTCAAACCCAGATAGGAAGCTATTAGGTGCTGAGGAACTCGCTGTAGCACGTCAGGATATTTACTTCGAAATTGTTCATATTTCTCTTTACCAGACAAGGCTATGTTGCTAAAAATTCGTTGTTGATAATTGATAAGATGCCGCTCTACTAGTAATCGAAACATTCTCTCAAGTTTAGGAATTTTCTTAAGCAATTCAACCTTAGTTTGCTTATCCATAACCAGAATCTCTGAATCTTCTATGAACTCTATAAACATTTTACTTTCACTAGCATTATGCAAACTATCCATATCAGCTAGCCACCAATTCTCTCTAGCAAAGGAAAGCACTACCTTGGTGCCATCTTCACCTATAAAATAGGATACAGCCAATCCTTTCAAAACAAATGCTTCAACATTGCAAACCTCACCATCTCGCAGTAAGAATGTTTTTTTCTGCTTAGTTTCAAATATTACCTTGGATATTATTTCATCTATTTCTTAATCAGAAAAATCATTGCACTTTAGCAAATAATCGCGAAAACTAGGGTAGGTATTATCCTTCATTTAGGGCTTTTTTATAAACATCTAGTGCCCTATTTCTAGCAAAACTATGCTCTACTATAGGGGGAATCAGCAAATCATCAGGTGAAAGCCACTGGTTGATGTATTTCGCTTCGGGATCAAATTTCTTCGCCTGCTCACTAGGGTTAAAGACTCTAAAATAAGGTGCAGCATCGCATCCTGTTCCTGCAGCCCATTGCCAGTTTCCATTATTGGCTGATAACTCATAGTCTAATAATTTCTCAGCGAAATAAGCCTCTCCCCATCGCCAATCTATAAGAAGATGCTTGGTCAGAAAGCTGGCTACAATCATTCTTACTCGATTATGCATGAATCCAGTTTCATTGAGTTCTCGCATACCCGCATCCACTATGGGATAACCCGTCCTACCTAGGCACCATAATTTAAATTCGTTTTCATTATTTCGCCATGGAATTTTGTCATACTTTTCTTTAAAACTCGCATGAACGACCTTTGGAAAATGAAATAATATTTGCATAAAAAATTCTCGCCATATCAATTCGTTAAGCCAAGTTTCGTTTGTATTCATTGCCTGCAAAACAAGCTTGCGCACACTCACTGTACCGAAACGCAAGTTTACACTCAGTCTTGTTGTTCCCTCTTGATTCGCTGGAATATTGCGCGTCAAATGATAATTCTTAATAATTTGATTTAAGTCCTGAGCATTATTGGCTAAATTTAATTCAACTGAACTAAATCCCATTTCTTCCAGAGAGAGAGAGAGAGACTGAGAACTAAACTTGAATAAGCTATGGAGAAAATTTTCACTAGGAAAAGTCTGAATAGGACTAGTGCCCAGTTTCGTCTTCCACACTTTAGAATATGGAGTAAATATGGTATATGGCAGACCATCGGCCTTGACTACTTCTGATTTTTCAAAGATAACCTGATCTTTGAAACTTTTAAACTTGATAGACCGACTTTCTAGGAAGTATTGCACCTCTGCGTCTCTCTTAATAGCATAAGGCTCGTAATCGTGATTGGTGAATACTGCTTTTATATCATAGGTTGAAACTAAGTCTTGCCAAATGGTTAATGGTTTCCCATACATAAATTTCAGACCAGACCCAAACTCATTAAATTTATCATTTAAAATCTGACAATGATTATGAATAAACTGTAATCGTTTATCAGACTTATTCGTAAGTTTAGATAAAATATCTGTATCAAAAATAAAAATAGGAAGTACAGGCAAACCAGAATTTAAAGCCTGAAAAAACCCATGATTATCTTCAAAACGTAAATCTCTCCGAAACCAGAAGATTGCTAATTCTTGCATAAGGTATTAAGATAACAATTAGTGTACGTTCTTCTTTTTCAGTACACCGCCTTTAGCTTCTTTCACACTTGTGATATACATAAATGCTTTCGGATCTATTTCATAGATAGCCTCCTTAATTTTTAAAATTTCAAGACGTGTCATAATAGTAACAATAACATCTACATTTTGTTTCACATCATAACTGCCGGGCAAATAGCCCCTCTCCCCTTTATAGACTGCGATACCTTTATTAAAATCATTGACTATCGCCGATTTGATATCTTCGAATTGCGAGCTAATAATATGCAGAGCAATGTACTCTTCGATTCCATCTGCTACATAGTCGCTCATTTTAGTAGCTGTAAAGTAAGTGATAATTGAATACATAGCAGATTCGATTCCTAGCTTGTATGCAACTGTTAAGAAAATAAGGCTATTGAAAATAAGAATAATTTCACTCATACTCAAACCTATTCTCTTTGTGGTAAATACCGCTATAACTTCTGCTCCATCTATGACTCCACCAGCACGGACGACTAAACCCATGCCTATTCCTATGAAGAAACCACCAAAAATGGCTATGAGAATTTTATCATTTGTAATCGTAGGGACTGGCACAAATTGTAAACCTAAAGCCAATAAAAAGATAGCTAGGCTAGTCTGAATAGCGAAGGTCTTGCCTATGTATTTTTTACATAAATAAATAAAATAAGCATTTAACCCAAGTATCAATAGAGAAATATTTATATGATATATCTCATGTATTAGTATCGAAACGCCAGTGACTCCGCCATCCATTAAGTGATTGGGGATCATAAATCCTTTCATAGCAAAAACCGCACAGGCAGTACCCGTCAATATTAATGCTATATTTTTCAGTGAGTAAATTTGACTCCATTCGATAGGGTGATTTTTATTCATAACTTAACCAATTAGCTTTCTAAGTTCAACAAGTCTTTTTTCTTTCGCATCTTTTCTGCGTTGAATACAAGTTTTTGTAAAATAATGATGTTGCTCCAAAAATTTTACTTGTATCTTATTCCATTCTTCTTCTGTTTTTAAAAGACTTATGCTTTTAAATTCTTCAAACAAAGAGCTTGAAATAGGATAAAAATCTTCTCTGCCAAGGTAATCAAGGTCTGCATCAGCCAATATTTCCTCTAGCTGTGTTTGTGGATTTTGAGGAATTTTTGTAGCTTGAATCATACTGCAAATTTTCTCTATTTGTTCTTCATTGTAGTCAAACTCCGGCAATTTTTCTCGCACAATTTCACAGCTCAAATCCTCATGACCATTGTAGGCTAAGATAAATCCACTATCATGAAATATAGCAGCGGTTTTAAGCAAGGTTAAATCTTCTTCATCTGTAATACCTTCACTCATGGCTATTTCTATAGTCATTTCATAGACATCCCAGGTATGATGATATCCATGGTAAGTTAAATATGAAGGCAGTTCATCTTTAAGTCTTGTCAAAATATACTTCTTGGCGAGGTGAAAATTCATGATGCGAGCGGCTTATTATCTGATTGTTTTTTTTCTAAAATTGTATCTGATACGAAATACATATCCAGTCCATTTTTACCTTTTATGTCTATTTTTCCACGATAAATACAGGCAAATTTATCTTTAACTTTTTCATAAGTAGTGGAAGAAATATTAATTTTGCCAGGTTCACAAGAAGATTCCAAACGGGATGCAATATTAACAGTATCGCCCCATACATCATAGGCAAACTTTTTAGTACCTATGACCCCAGCTACGATAGGTCCAGTATTGATACCAATTCGAATCTCATAGACTTGTTTTTTAGTTTTGATTCTTTCTTTTTTCATTTCTGCCATAAATTCTTGCATTTCTATGGCAGCTAAGACTACATCTTGCGGATTCGTTTCATTACTATGTGGAATACCTCCCACACACATAAAGCAATCTCCTATGACCTTTATTTTTTCAATATTATACTTTTGAATGATATCATCGAAGGCGCCAAAAATATAATCCAATTCTGCTATTAAAACGGATGGTTTCAGAGTAGCACTAATACTTGTAAAACCTTTAATATCAGCAAACAACACTGTAGCCATATCATAACTTCTAGCTTGTGTTTTTTGCGTATTTTTTAATTCATCTGCTATCTCTTGTGGTAAAATATTGAGAAGTAATTGATCTGATTTTTTCTTTTCAATTTCTAAAATTCTACTAGCCTTTTTTCTATTGATAAACATATATAAAAGTAAGATAGAAATCAAGCTAATCAGGGCTATACCCAGAATAAGTATTTTTTGTGAGGCTTTCTTATTTGCTAATTCTAACTCGCTTTGCTTCGCTACAAGATCTGATATTTTTTTTGCCTCTTCTAAAGATGAAATATTAGCATCTTTTACTCTAATTACATTCTCCTTTTCAACGACTTCATTGGATTTTTCTTTTAAAAGAATCTTACTGGATTGAATCTCTTTTTCTGTCATTTTCAGCTCCTGTTGCTTCTTCTTTACAGCCTCATCCAATGCCTTGGTTTTTTCCGCTAATTCCTGTTTATCTGCCTCTAAGCGCCTCTTCTCTTTCTCAATATTGGCCTTCTCCTGCAATAAATCATTATACATTCTTTTTTGCTCCTCATTCTGTTCCTTCAACTCTTTCTTAGACTGAGCATTGAAATCTAGGGAAAACAAAAATAGAATACTAAATAAAATATAAGTACTAAGACGTCTCATTGAGTTTAAGTTATATCCAAAGATACAATATTATAACAAATTGAATAAATTTATGTATGACTATATTTGCACCACTGTCATATATTTATAATGAATACAGGTAATACTTTTTTTTCTATAACTAAGCAAATTGGGAGTAAAATACCTATGGTAAAAAACATCCCATCTTTTGATAGTATTCCCACTATCATAAATTCTGATAATCTCAGATTTTACAAGCTATCGAACCTAGTGCTGACTCTAGGAATGTTTGTGCACCTTCATTGGATTTTTTACTTTTATTTCCTAAGAGCATACCCAATGAGTGCAATTAATATTGTAAGTGTTGGGATTTATATTACAAGTATAATATTGAATAGAAAGGGTATGCATTTCACTTCTTCTATCATTATGGTATTGGAAATTATTATTCATCAAATCATAGCAGTTTATTATTTTGGGACTGATTGCGGTTTTCAATACTATATATTAGTTATTTCGCTATTCCCATTTCTAATGCCCAGAGGCAAATGGACTATAAAAGTATCGTTATCATTGATATGTGTTATCAGCTTTATGTTTCTAAACTTTTATTATAGTAGTTTGTTCGAACCGATACAAATTTTAGATACCATACATAAAGGCTATTTAAATTTATCAAATACTCTATTTTCATTTATTTCTCTTACTTTAAGTGGCGCGTTTTATTCCATAGCTATGCATGATACCGAAGACGAGATAAAATATGAAAAAGAAAAGTCGGACAATTTGCTACTTAATATTCTCCCCCTTAAAGTAGCACAAGAGTTAAAACAACATGGTAGAACAGAAGCTCAATTGCATGACAATGTAACCATAATGTTTACTGACTTTCAAGACTTCACTAAGCTTAGCGAAGAATTATCTGCCAAAGATTTAGTCAAGATTATTGATTATTACTTTCGGTCTTTTGATCAAATCATACTAAAGTATAATATAGAGAAAATAAAAACCATAGGCGATGCCTATATGTGTGTTTCAGGTTTTCAAACAGATTCAAAGTTAGCAGCTAACAATATGATTTTGTGTGCTATGGAAATTTTGGAATTTATCCATAATGAAAGGATACTACCAAAGAATCCAACGAAAAGAAGTTTTGACATTCGGATAGGAATCAATACAGGGGCGGTAGTAGCTGGAGTAGTCGGTGATACGAAATTTGCTTACGATATATGGGGAGACGCTGTCAACATTGCCAGTAGAATGGAGAAGCTAGGTGAAGTAAATACGATCAATGTTTCTGAAGCAACCTATCATCTTGTAAAAGATAGTTTTGATTTTGCTTCACGCGGTGAGATCGATGTGAAAAACAAAGGAACAATGAAAATGTATAATCTGAAAACTAAGGATAAATAAGGTACTTTACCCTAATTTTTTTAAACTTTGCTATATCAGAATACCAAGATTCACGAATTTCGTTCTCTGTCTTACCATTAATAATTTGCCATCTTAGGGTTGCATTACCTGCTAAATTATCGAAAAACAATGATGGTAAGAAAAACTCCTTTTTATCCCTGGTCCAATGCTGATAGGCTTTTAAAATGTAGGATAAATCAAACTTCTCTACTACCTTTATCTCTGACAATTGTTCTCCAAAACACCACTGATTCAAATATGGTGGTGAGCTAGCACCTTTTCGAGACATGGGTATGAAGCTATCTTTCAAAACTTGTTTATTCAAAAATGGCGAGCCAAAGCATTCAAAAGGCGTCTCAGTACCTCTGCCTACAGAAACACCAGTTCCTTCAAATAAACATAGCGAAGGATATAACGCTATCGCTTGGCTTGATTTTAAATTGGGGGATGGAGGAATAGTTAAGACTATCTTGGAATCATGTTGGTAGTTCAAGCAAGGAACAACTTCTAGTTTGACTTTTGACTTGGTTTGCAGCCACTTCTCCCCTACCAGCATTTTAGCATATTCTCCTATTGTCATGCCATAGACCACAGGGATAGGTTGCATACCTACAAAGCTCTTAAATTTCATATCCAAGACGGGGCCATCAATATAATGTCCGTTGGGGTTTGGTCTATCGAGTACTATCACAGGAATATTCGCATCCGCGCAGGCTTCCATGACGTATTGCAAGGTAGAAATATAGGTATAAAATCGAACACCCACATCTTGAATATCAAAAAGCATAATATCAATATTCTTCAGGTCTTCTCTGCTCGGTTTCAAATTCTTTCCATAAAGAGATTTTATACGTATTCCAGTCTTAGTGTCTATCTCGGATTTAATCTTAGCTCCAGCATCTGCTTCGCCTCTAAATCCATGTTCGGGTGCGAATATTTTTACAATTTTAATTTCATTAGTGATAAGAAAATCTACCAAATGCTGGTTACCCACCATACTGGTATGATTGCAGGTAATTGCTATCTTTTTCCCTTTTAACTTAGGTAAATATAGTTGGCTGCGGTCCGCTCCAGGAATGATTGTTTGACCTTCTGTTAATAGATAAATACAAAGAAAGAGTGCAAAAAAAGAAAGTCGCATATTTTGAAAGAAGTTACCTTTGTGCAGTATGAATTGGAGCGTAAAGTTAGCAAAAAGTTTAACAAAGGATAAAACTCTTCAGCGGCATCACTTTATTCAAATAATATGTCAACTCGCAATAGCGCTTTGTATCTGCACTATACTTATTTCATCCTTTCTAATAAGAGGTTTTGAAAAAACTATTGAGGACAAGATTTTTGGATTTTGGTCACATATCCGTATCTCTTCCATTGGTAACTCTATCAATCCTATAGGAGAAAATCCTATTCAAATTGAGCTCAAAGATATAAACCAAAAAGGACTAGGAAAAATAACTCCTGTGGTTAATAAAGGTGCCCTTCTAAAAAATCAAGAAAATATTGAAGGGATAATTCTCAGAGGTATTGATTTCAATAAAACATCAAGCTTTGAATATGGGCAGCCAAAACATTTATCCTATGAACAAAGTAAAGAAGCACCCATAATTTTATCGCAGCATAGTCTCAATAAGCTCAATCTCAAACTAGGCGACCCCCTAATTATCAGCATACTTGATAGCCAACCAAAATCTATTCGGGCCAAAGTCATCAACAGCTATGTCACTAATATAGAGGAATTTGATGCGCAGATTGCTCTTTCTGATATAAAATTTCTCCAAAATTTAAATCAATGGGGAAGTCAGGAATATAGCTGGATAGAAATTCAATCCAAAGATAAACATGAGATACGAAATTTAGCTTCCAGTATCTATGAAGAATTAAACGATGTATCAGTGGATACTATTTATGAAATATATCCCCAGCTTTTTGATTGGCTAGCACTCATGAAAAAAAATGAACTCATTATATTTATAGTCATGCTCATAGTGGCCATGGTCAATATCATATCGACCATTAGTATATTTGTGATAGAAAAAACCAAACTGATTGGTATGCTGAAAGTACTAGGAGCTCATAATAAATCAATAATTGAAATAATGTATTACCAAGTTTTTTTTATAATAATAAGAGGTGTATCAATAGGGAATCTGATAGCGCTGGTTGTAACAGCTATTTTGCACTTTTTAAAACCAATAAAACTAGACCCTGCAATTTATTATATTTCTTATGCTCCTGTCTGGATTGACTGGAAGGCATTTGTTTTTATAAATATCTTAACGGTCTTCACATGTATAATAAGCGCATATATTCCACTGAGAACTATTTCCAAGATTTCACCTATTAAGGTAGTAGAGTATAAATAAGATAGAAGTTAGATGTTAGATGATAGAATTTAGATAAAAGAAGTTAGACAAGAAAATATGAAAAAAAAAGATATAATTTTTGGAAAGAATTCGATTGTAGAAGCATTAAAAAATGGAGTCAATATCGATACGATATGGATCAGTCAGACGGCTAGAGATGTAGGAGAAATCATACAACTGGCTAAAGCCAATGAGGTGCCCATTAAAAAGGTACCTATCCAGAAGATAGACTATCTGATCTTCCCATTTTACAAGCCCCATGAAATTTCGCATCAAGGAGTGGTAGCTATCCTCAATAAATATGAATATGCTAAACTCGACGATATTTATCATTTCCTCATCAGTCAGGGAAAGCAACCTTTTTTTGTATTTCTCGATAGAATCACAGATGTAGGGAATTTTGGAGCCATAGCTCGAAGTGCTGTATGCTTTGATGTTGATGCCATCATCATACCGAATAAAAATAGCGTTTCAGTGAATGCCCAAGCGAATAAGTCTAGTGCTGGAGCTTTGGCCCATATCCCAATTTGCCGTGTAGAAAACATTTGGGACACCATAGACTATTTGATTCAATGCGGTTTTCAGCTTATTGGAGCTACTGAAAAAGCTAAGATGAGTATAGATCAACTTGACCTTCATCTTCCTACCCTGCTCGTATTAGGAAATGAAAACACAGGAATCAGCCTACCTGTCCAAAAAATGCTCACTCATCAAATTAAAATACCCATGAATACAGATCGATTTGACTCCCTCAATGTATCTGTGGCAGCCGGCATTTTATTTCACCAAGCCTATGAAGCCAGAAAAGGAAGCTAACGATATTCGTATAGATAAATATCTCTGGGCTGTGCGCATATTTAAATCGCGCAGCATAGCCTCGGAAGCTATTGATGGCGGTAAAGTCAAACTCGATGGATATAGTGTCAAAAGCTCCAAAAAAGTGAAACTAGGCGAAAAATATCGAATTAAAAGAGAGCAGCAGGTACTAGAAATTGAAGTCACAAAAATAATAGAAAAACGAGTATCGGCCGAACTAGCTAGGGAATGTTATATCGAATTATTCAATAGTTTGACTGATTTACCAAAAGTTCAATCTGCCTTTTTCAATTCGACAGTAGACCGAGAAAAAGGTAAAGGCCGACCTACAAAACGCGATCGAAGGGAGCTAGATGATTATTTGATTTGATACGAATACAGACAGAACTATTTTCGTTGCAATCTGCTGAGAACTTACTAACGAATTATAAATACCGTAAGCGTATTAGTAATACCGTTTGTATTTATGTATCAGTCCAATATTACTGTCGTTCATTGTACTGAACATTAATAACAACGGCATTTACCACTGTAATCATCCAAAATAGTCTGGACTATTTTAGATGTAACATTGGTATAATAGTCCAATGTCATATGTGGCTCCTTGCATTAAATAAATAAAGCTAGGGCATTTACCACTCTAAACGTATAAATTTTTGTACACTTGCAGAGAAATGCATAAATATCAGATAAACAGCAGTTTATTTGCCGACCCCCCACCCCCTAGGGTACCCCCCCCACCCCTATAGGTGAGCTGGCTCAGCTTTTACCTGAACCAGCTCACCTCTGACATGAACTGGCTCACCTCTGACATCAGCTAGCTCACCTTTGACATCAGCCAGCTATCGAAATACCTGAGCTAGCTAACCTTTGAAATGAGCCAACTATCGAAATACCTGAGCTGACTCACCTCTGAAATGAGCCAGCTATCAAAAAACCTGAGCTGACTCACCTCTGAATAGAACGAGCTAACCACAAACCTGAGTCCGTTCGTCTCCAAGGTTAGCTGGCTAGGGTGTAGGCTTAGAACTATAAGGGTTTACTTTGTCTCGTCCTAAAATTACTTGACAGTTTTTGGTTAAAAAACTGATTTGGATTACATTTTTTTCTCTAAATCCTAAACAAATGTACAGTAATATTTTTCATTCCTAATAATTCAATACTTCTGATTATTACTTTTCCTGA